>JAZSGE010000043.1:0-5946 GCA_045532575.1 Eubacteriales bacterium
TGCGCTCGCCGTTCGCCCCAAGGCCGCCGTTGGCCAGGGCCGCGGCGAATTTTGAGTAATCCGAGACCGAGGTGGTGATGCCGGCGCCGCCGCTGTCGTACTCCGGACCGAACGCATGCGAGACAGCCTTGCCGGCATTCACGATCCGCCCGGCGGCCGCGTTCTCTGCCGTCGATTGCAGCTTGACGAGGTCGGTCTCGTCACTGTTGACATAGCGGTACATCTCGGCAACGCGGTCGATGACCGCCTCGTTGTGGTAATAGGACTCGTGCATTCCGAGAGGCTCGAAGATAGCATCCTTCACGTAATCACGGAATTTTTTACCGCTGATGACCTCGCAGACAGCGGCAAGGACGTCGTGGCTTAAGCCGTAATTCCAGCGCGTGCCGGGCTCAAAGGCCAAGGGATCCTCGGCGAGGCATTCGGCGACCGTCAGGGTGTTCATTTTTCCGTCGGTCAGCTCGCGCGCCTTGCGGAAGGCGGGGGTAGCCGTCGCGTAGGTGAGCCCCGAGGTCATGGTAAAGAGGTGGCGGAGGGTGATCGGGGTCTTGGCCTCGGCAAGTGAGCCGTCGGGAGCCCTGACACACACATGGCGGTAGGCGGGGATGAAGTCGTAGAGGGGATCGTCGAGCAGGAAATAGCCGCGCTCGTAGAGGGCGAGGGCGGCGGCGACGGTCACGGGCTTTGAGCAGGAGAAGATGTTGTAGAGGGCGCGGCCGCTCGTCGGGATCCTCTGCTCAAGATCCTCGTAGCCCGACCGGTAGGCAAAGACCTCACGGTTCTCGACCGTGATGCTGATGGCGTTGCCGGGGATGCGCCAGGCGGTGAGGCGATCCATAAAGTCCTTCATCGGTTGGAAATTCATGGGGTACTCCTTTTTTCAGAAGACATTGATAAAGAGAAGGCCGAGGAAGGCGACGGCGATCCCGACGGCCGACTGTACGGTGAGGCGCTCCTTAAGGAGGACCGCCGACATCAGCGTGGCAAGGATTAAGGAGCCGCCCTGGCTCAGGGGATAGAGCTGTGCCGCCGGCAGATAGGGGGTGGCAAGGGTCTTGAAGTAGGAGGTCGCAAACAGGCAGGCCGCCATCACGACCATATAGAGCGCAACCGGCGAAATGACGCGCTTGGCGTTTCGGAAGGCCTCGACCATCCTGCCCCTTTCCAGAATGAGAAGCAGGGGGAGGAGGGTCAGCGCCGAGAAGACATAGGTGTAGAAATTGAAGACCGAGGCGGGGGTGCCGACATCGGCGGTGACGTGGCGGAAGAGCTTCTGCGAAAGGTCGGTAAGGCCGTTCGAGAGCCCCGCAAGAAGCAGAAGAAGGAGGGCGATGGGGGTGATTTTTTTGCGGGTCGCGTTCTTGCCGGGATAGCACATAATGAGGGTCGCGGCAATCAGGAGCGCGATGCCGATCGCATCCTTATACGAGAAGGACTCACCAAGAAGAAAGGAGGAGGTAAGGACAGGAACGAGAACGCCCATCATAAGGAAGACCTCGACCGTCATATAGGTGGTACGGTTCACAGCGAGCAGCCAGAAAACGACAAGCCCCGACGTAAAGATGCCCGACATCAGCATCGTACCGAGAGCGGGAAGGGTGGGGAGCATGAAATGGGCATCACCCGAGGCGAGAATAACGATAAGCCCGATGACGATGCACAGGAGCATCCGGACAAGGTTGACCGCCATCGCGTCCTTTGTATCCTTGGTAACGTTGCCCATACGCTTGCCGCAGTAGCCCTTGGTGGTACAGGCGATGAGCGAAAGTGCTAAAAACAAATATCCCATAGTCGCTTCCGTTTCTTGCGTTTTTCGTCATTATACCATAAAGCGCCCCCCTTTTCAAGGGGAGCGCTTATTTTTATGCGGTGATGAGAGGAATAAGCTCCGAGAGCGAGCGCCCCTCGCCGAGGTAGATCTCAGAGGCAGCGGCGAGGCGATCCTGCACCCGGTTATGACGGTCATAGATGCCGACGGTATGAAAGCCCGCGTTCCTCGCGGTCTCAAGAGCGACGTAGGAGTCCTCGAAGACGGCGATCTCGGCAGGGGAAAGACCCATCCGCCGGGCGGCAAGGAGATAAATGTCCGGGCGTTCCTTTCCAACGCCGATGTCGGCGCAGGAGACCACGGTGTCAAGGTAAGAGTCGATGCCGTGGCAGCGAAGGACGAAGCGAACCTCCTTCATCGCGGTGGCCGAGGCGAGGCAGAGGCTGATGCCCTGCGCCTTCAGAGCGGTCAAAAGGGGGATGGCGCCGTCCTTCGGGCGGGCAAAATTCTTATAAAAATCGGGAAGCAGGTTCTCGGTCTCAGCGAGGAAGATATCGACGCTGCCGCCGATGCCGTAATAGTCCTTCACAGCCCTTGTCGCGTCTCGATAGATCATTGTCCGCACGCGCACGTCAATCTCGCAATCCGGCGCAAAGTTATCTTTACCAAGATAGCGTTTTCCTATGATAACCCAGAAATAATCCCAGAAGGAGAGTGAATCAATGAGGGTACCGTCCATATCGAAAATTGCGCCCTTGATCTGCATACTTTGCCTCCGTTTTCGGTGTTCTCCGCTTATTATAGCACTGCCCGTGGGAAAGTGCAAGGGGAATGAGGGAGGGCGTTGTCATCGTTGTATCTCACACGGGGAAGGCATCGTTATCCTCGGCGACCGTCACCAAAAAGGGGAAGGTGGCGGCAAGCTCGCGGATGCGTTCGGCCTTTTTGAGGTTGACGTGCGTGAACACGAGAGCCTTGGTGCGGGTCGCGCGAAGGACGTCCAGCTGTGCCTCGGGATTGAAATGGACAAGCTCGGAGACAACGAGGTCGAAGTCCTCGCAAACAAGCACCGCGGGATAGTCGGAGAAATCGAAGGAAAGGTCGCCGGTATAAAGAAGCCGCTTTTCCTTCGTCCTAATATCAAAGGCAAAGGACGGGGCGCCGACCGCACGGAGATGCTTCGTCGGGATCGCCGTCACGGTGATGCGTTCGTCACGGTAGATCTCGCCCGCGGTGATATCGGCGAATTCGAGGCATTCCATAGCATCGGGCGGCTCGTGCAGGGCAAGCATCCAGGCGCGGAAGGCCGCGATGCCCTCGGGCTCGGGCATATAGAGTCCGACGTGCTCGCCGGTCTTGACGTAGGAGATAAAGTTTTTGGCGATCGCCGACAGCGAGCCGACGTGATCCTCATGCATATGCGAGATGAAAACGGCTCGCACCGCCGCCATCGGAAGCCCGAGATCCTTCATTTTGGTCTCGACGTTCCCGCCGCAATCGAAGATGTAATAGGCGCCATCCACCTCAAGAAGGTTGACCGAGCAGCTGCGGCCGGGCTCAGCAGCACCGTGGCTGGTGCCGAGGGTGTAGAATACTGTCATCGCGCATCTCCTTTTTTGAAGTACCTCCATAATAGCATACGGCGGCATATTTTTCAATCCCCCGGCACGGTTTTCCCCGAAAGCGTATATCCTTTTCCCCCGGCGGTCGGAGACGGCGGCACAGGAAAAGAGGGGGGTCGCTTGCGCCGTTTCAGGACGCAACCGTATGCTTCCCCGATGCGAAAACGTATTCCCTGCCGTTCGGCAAGGTAAGGTACGCCGTACAACCAAAGGGAACCGTGAGGGTCAGGGTGAGGGAATCGCCACTTCTTTCGTAGGTCATGGCGTAGTCGCCGCGCAGGGTGCGGAGGGTAAGCGAGAGGTGCTTCACCGAGGAGGCAAGGCGGGGCGAGAGGCTCACCGTGCGGTAGGCATCCTCGGACGACCGAAGCCCGAAGAGCGACTCGGTGATAAAGCGACAGGCGCCTGCGAACATCGCGTGGTTGTGCGTGGCCATGCTCCCGACCTCGACCCATTGCTCCCAAAGCGTGGTGGCGCCACGGGCGAGCTGGTCGCCAAAGCTCGGGTAGGTGGGATGGAAGTAGGTGTCAAGCGCAAGGTCAAGCTCGCCGCGCTCCGAAAGGACGGTGGCGAGGGGCCCCGTCGCAAAGATGCCGGTATCGAGGTGCCCTTCCCTCCTCTCCCGGATGGCCAAAAGGAGCGAGGCAAAGACACCGTCCTCGACCTCCTGCGGCACCATTCCGAAGGCGAGAGGGAGAAGCATTGGGGCTTGGTCACCGTCGGAATATGTAAGGTTTTCTTTATGGAAAAACGCGGAATGGTAGCCACGGGCGGCGCCTTCCATGATCCTGCGGTAGTCGGGGATATCCTCGGGGCGCCCGACAGCCTCCGCCAGCGCACACATCGCCTCGGCCTCGCGATAGAGGAGGGCGGTGGCGGTCTCGGAGAGGTGAGAGAAGGAGTCGCGGAAGAGGCCGGCCTTATGCGGATGGGGGGCGCACCAATCCCCGAACTTGCCGGGATGGACACCGTCCTCGGCGCCTGCGGCGACCGTCAATAGGCAAGCGCGTGCCGCGGGATAAAGCGAGGCGAGCATCCGCCCGTCGCCGTATGCGCGGTAGAGGGCATCCAGGATGAGGATCGAGCCGCCCTCCCATTCGGGGGCGGCGCTCGCCGTTTTGACCCCGGCGCCGTCCCACTCGTCACCCTCCCCGTGGGGGAGCAGAAGGTGGCGGAGCATCAGGCCGCTGTGCGTGTAGGTATTCCAATACTGCGTAGCAAAGTCGATGTAGGCGGCAAGGTCCATGGCGCAGGGGGTGCGCTCGTCGCGCCCGGCGCAGTCGGTCGAGTAGCTCATGGTGTTCGAGCGGATGCTGTGGGTCGCGTTGTGATAGAGGCGCATGATGCGCTCGTCGTCGCAGGAGAAGGCGAGGGTCTCCTCGAGGGCGGCATGCAGGAAGGCGGCCGAGAATTCGCCCTTGGCAGGGAGTGAATCAAGACCCGTCACCTCGACATAGCGGAAGCCGTGGTAGGTGAAGCGCGGCTCATGCTCGGCAAAGCCGTCCTCGCCGAAGATATAGACATCGGTCTGGCGCGCGTCACGCAGGTTGCGCGTATCGATCTCCCCCGTCGTCCTGTCGAGCATTTCGGCGTGGCGGAGGGTGAGGGTCTCACCGCGCTTGCCGCAGCGGCGGATACGGACAAAGCCCGAAAGGTTCTGCCCGAAGTCGAGGATCACGCGGCCGTCGGCAAGGCGGCGGGCATCGACAAAGGCGAGGTACCGCTCGACAAGCAGGGGCGGCAGGGGGCTTGGCAGGACGGCCTCGCCCGAGACGGCGACGGGGAGGACGGGGGAGTATCCCTCGGTCCCGGGATCACACCAGGGCGCCGCGAGACGGGCATCGGTATGCTCGCCGTGGTAGATGCTGTTTTCAAGGAGCGAGGGCTCGGCGGAGGCGAGCCAGGTTTCATCGGTCGGGACGGTCGCGGTCGTGCCGTCCTCATAGGTCAGGTGGAGGAGGCCGAGGACACGGCGCACGCCCTCGTGCTGCCAGGCGTCGTAGCGCCACATGAAGCTCGGCTTATAGTAGCCGTCGGCGAGGATAAGACCGACCGTGTTCTCGCCGGGGCGCAGCAGGTGGGTGACGTCATAGGACTCGTAATAGCGGCGCCCCTTGGGGGCGGCGGCAGGGGCCAGACGGCGCTCATCGGGCCGCGCGCCGTTGACATAGGCATCAAAGGCGTTGGTGGCAGTAAGATACAGGAGGGCCTGCACGGGGCGGCGGTCGAGGCGGAGGCTCTTCTTCATCCGATAGGCGCGGAAGGGCTCACAGGACAGGGAGGGGGCGATCCATACGGCGCCCGGAAGGTCGCCGAGGGGGCCGCTCGTGAAGACGGTCCCGCCCTCGCCTACATCGCCCCCCTCGCTCCATACCGTCACGTGCACGCGGTAGCGGCGGAAGGGGAGGAGCGCTTCCCCACCGTAGGGGATATGCAGGGAGACGTCGGTCTCGACGCGGCCGGTGTCGTACACCGTGCGCCCGTCAAGGGTCACGGTCAGGCGGTGCGCCGCCTGGCGGTCGCCTTGCCTGTCGGAGACGGCGGTATAGGAAAAGG
>JAZSGE010000003.1:0-19664 GCA_045532575.1 Eubacteriales bacterium
ACTGCAAAAATCTGACAAAGGAGGCGGCCGAGGGACGTCTTGACAAGATCGTAGGGCGCGAGCGTGTGCTTGCCCGTGTCATCCAGATCCTGTGCCGCCGCCAAAAGAACAATCCCTGCCTGATCGGTGAGCCCGGTGTCGGTAAGACGGCGATCGCCGAGGCGCTTGCCCTCCGCATCGTTTCGGGGGATGTCCCGTACCGCTTACGGGATGCCGAGCTGTATCTTGTGGATCTGACGGCGCTGGTTGCCGGCACGCAGTTCCGCGGGCAGTTTGAGTCTCGCATCCTCGGGCTCCTTTCCGAGGTGAAGGCGGCGGGGAATGTCATTCTCGTGATCGACGAGGTCCACAACATTGTCGGGGCCGGCGAGAGCGAGGGGAGCATGAATGCCGCCAATATCCTAAAGCCCGCCCTTTCGCGCGGCGAGATCCGTGTGATCGGCGCTACCACGCTGAAGGAATACCGTAAATTCATTGAAAAGGACAGCGCCCTTGAGCGCCGCTTCCAGCCCGTGAACGTCCTCGAGCCCTCGATCGACGAGACGGTGGAGATGCTGCGCGGGATCAAGGGCTATTACGAGAGCTACCACAGCGTCAAGGTGCCCGATGCCACGCTCCGTGCCGCAACCGAAATGGCCGAGCGGTATATCACCGACCGCTTCCTCCCCGATAAGGCGATCGACCTTTTGGATGAGGCGGCGGCTCGCCGCGCGCTTGATTGCCCCGAGCTTTCGCGCCGCCGCGAGGTGGAGCACGAGCTTTCCGAGATCGGGGAGAAGAAGGCCGCGCTTGAGATACAGCCCGAGGAGGCCGATGGCACCAAGAACGAGGAAAAATACAAGGCGATCGCCGATCTTACGGTGCGTGAGCTTAAGCTCCGCGAGGAGCTCCAGCCCCTTCTCGACGTGACGGAGGGGCTTTCACTCACGGTGGATGATCTTGCGGCCGTGATCGAGATCTGGACGGGGATCCCCGCCACCTCGATCAGCATGAACGAGTTCGTGCGTCTCGATGAGCTTGAGTCGCGCATTTCGCGGCGCATCATCGGGCAGAGCGAGGCGGTCAGCGCCGTTGTGCGCGCCATCAAGCGCCGCCGCGCCGGTGTTTCCGTGCGGAAGGCGCCCACCTCCTTTATCTTCGCGGGGCCGACGGGCGTTGGTAAGACCGAGCTTGTCAAGGTGCTGGCGGCCGACCTTTTCCGTCAGCCCGATACGCTGATCCGCTTAGATATGTCGGAATATATGGAGAAGCATTCGGTGTCCAAGCTGATCGGCGCCCCTCCCGGCTACGTCGGCTTTGATGAGGCGGGACAGCTGACCGAAAAGATCCGCCGCCGCCCGTATTCCGTGATCCTCTTCGATGAGATCGAGAAGGCGCATCCCGATGTCCTCAACATCCTCCTTCAGGTGCTGGACGACGGCAAGCTGACCGATGCCTCGGGGCGCGTTGTTAATTTTGAAAACACCCTGATCGTAATGACGACCAATGCAGGGAGCGAGCGCGGCGCCGGCATTTCCGGCTTTCACGAATCACAGGCGGCGCTCGGGAAAGAGAAGACCGAGCGCGCTCTTGCGAGCTTCTTGCGCCCTGAATTTTTGAACCGCATCGATGAGATCATCACCTTCCGTCAGCTTTCCGAGGAGGACTTCCGTGCGATCGCACGCCTCCTGATCGCCGAGCTTGCGGATGTGCTTGCCTCGCGCGGGATCTCGCTCACCTGCTCGGAGGAGGCCTATGCCACCATTGCGAAGGACTCCTATTCCGAACGGTTCGGAGCGAGAAATATGCGCCGCTATCTCGAGACCCATGTGGAGGATGTACTCGCCGGTGAGATCATTGCCCACCGCGAGAACGCCGTTACGGCTGCCTCGATCACCACGGATCCCGAGGGCGGCCTTCGTATCGAATGTATGTGACCAAGGAGTAATACTATGGCAAACGAATGTACCCACGATTGTAGCACCTGCAGTCATAAATGCAACGAGGCCGACAAGGCATCGCTCCTCGCTAAGGCCAATCCCGGGAGCCGGATCCGCCGCATTATCGGCGTTGTCAGCGGCAAGGGAGGTGTCGGCAAGTCCTCTGTGACTACGATGCTGGCGGTGGCCATGCGCCGCCGCGGCTACCGTGTCGGCATCCTCGATGCCGATGCCACCGGTCCCTCGATCCCCAAGGCGTTTGGCCTCCATACGGGGACGATCGTCGGTGACGAGAACGGGATGGTACCCGCCGAAACGGCGACGGGCATCCGTGTGATGTCGGTCAACCTCCTCGTTGACGAGGAAGAAAAGCCCGTGGTGTGGCGCGGCCCCGTGATCGCCGGTGTTATCACGCAGTTTTATACCGATGTCGCCTGGGGCGATGTTGATTACCTCTTTATTGATATGCCTCCGGGAACGGGTGATGTGCCGCTTACGGTCTTTCAGAGCCTGCCTGTCGATGGCATTGTGATCGTCACGAGCCCGCAGGAGCTGGTATCGATGATCGTCCAGAAGGCGCTGACCATGGCGGAGCTCATGAAGGTCCCGGTGCTCGGCCTTGTGGAGAACTTCAGTTATTTTGTCTGCCCCGACTGCGGGCGGGAGCATCACATCTTCGGCGAGAGCCATATCGAGGAGATCGCAAGGAAGAACGGGACCCGCGTCCTGGCCAAGCTCCCCTTTGACCGCTCGGTAGCGGCGCTCAGCGACCGCGGTGAGGTCGAGTCGATCGACACGGCGGCCATGGAGACTGCGTGCGATGTGCTCGCCGCGAAATAAGGATAAGCGCTCTCTTTTGGGTGTATACGACGAAACTACGTCGTATACACCCCTTTTTTTCTTTTTTCGCTTCTTTCTTTGACATAATTTTTGAGGGGCGGCGAATATAATGTACTCAAGAAAGGAACTTGAAAATGCAGGTCGTATATATTGATGTACTCTTTCTTGTGAATTTTTGTATGGATTTCCTTGCGCTGTGGTTTTCCGGCGGCTTCTTGCGCCTGCCGCGCAAAAAGCTCCCGCTTGTGCTTGCCTCGGTGCTTGGGGCGGTGTATGCCATAGGGACGCTCCTTTGGGCAGGGCATCCGCTCGTTTCGATGCTCATTGGCGCGGCGATGGCCTTTCTTCTTTGCTATGTTGCCTACGGGCGCGAATGCCGCCGTCGGCTCTTTGTTACGCTATCGGCCGTTTTCTATGTGATATCCTGCCTCTTTGGCGGAATGATCACGGCCTTTTACAGCCTGCTTGAGCGGTTCTTCCGCGATCGGCGCGCGTTTTATGAGGCGCTCGCCGGCGGAGAGGGGAAGATTGCGCTGTTCTTCAGCCTTATGCTGATCGTCACTCTGGTGGCCGGCGGATTCAAGCGTTTTTTTCTCCCGAGGACGGTCGAGCGCACTGCCAAGGTGGATGTCAGGGTGGGGAAGGAGCGCGTTATGCTGTCGGCCCTTGTGGACACGGGGAATACGCTGTGCGATCCCCTGTCGGGGCGCGCCTGCATCGTGATTGATCCCGATGCCGTCCATGGAGTAGTGCCGTCGGATGTGCTTGCGTTTTCCGACGGAGGGAGGCTGGATACAGCCCTCCTTTCGGAGGAGAGTGGAAGGCGGATCCGCCTGATCCCTACCGAATCGGTGGGGGGCGACCGCTTGCTTGTTGGATTCCTTCCCGATCGGATCGAAGTCACCGCGTCGGACGGGAAGGGGAGGCGTGCCGTGGAGGCGATCCTTGTGATCGACGAAGACGGCGGCGGCTTCAACGGGCATGCGGCCCTTCTGCCACCGGTGCTCATCAGATAATTTGGAGGTGAATGAATTGAAGCTTTTTCGTTGGTTTTTCGGTCTCTTTCAAAGGATCCGTCGCTTTTTCCGCCGTTGCTTTCTTCCGAAGGAATGGGGGCGTATTTATTACATTAACGGAACAGCGGTGCTTCCGGCGCCTCTTTCTCATGAGGAGGAGGCGGATATCCTGTGCCGTATGAGGGAGGACAGATCCTTGAAAAAGGTACTTGTGGAGCACAATCTCCGCCTTGTTGTGTACATTGCTAAGAAATATGAGGGAACGGGTGTGAACATCGAGGATCTGATCTCGATCGGCACCGTAGGACTGATGAAGGCGGCCAATACCTTTGACCCCGAGAAGAACATCAAGCTGGCGACCTATGCCTCACGCTGTATCGAAAACGAGATCCTGATGTACCTCCGCAAGAACGGCGTGCAGAGGCGCGAGATCTCGATCGACGAGCCCTTGAATGTCGATTGGGACGGGAATGAGCTTTTACTCTCCGATGTCCTCGGGAGCGACCCCGATGTGGTCTGCCGCAGGATCGAGGAGGTGGAGGAGAGGAGCATGGTGCGCCGCTCGGTGGCGGCCCTTGAGCCGCGTGAGCGTGAGATCATTGAGCTCCGCTTCGGCCTTTCGGGTGGGAGAGAGCGCACGCAAAAGGAGGTCGCCGATATGCTGGGCATCTCGCAGTCGTACATATCGCGCCTTGAAAAGAAGATCATGGAGAGGCTCCGCATCGAGCTTGCAGAAAAAATTTAAATTTTTTTCAAAAAAGACTTGCATTACAAAAACTGATGTGGTATACTGTATCAGTATAATGAATAGTTCAAAGAGGTGTGAAAATGAAACCTGGAATCCATCCCGATTACAAACCGGCCACCATTCGGTGTGCCTGCGGCAATACGGTTCTTTCCGGCTCTGTCAAGGGCGATATGACGGTGGACATCTGCTCGAACTGCCACCCCTTCTTCACCGGGAAGCAGAAGTTCGTGGATGCCGGCGGTCGCGTTGACAAGTTCAAGAAGCGTCTGGCTGCAAGCGGTAAATAATCAAAAACAGAGATTTGGCGTGGCGAGCTCGGCTCTCACGCCTTTTTTCTCTCTTTTGGGAGACGAATTATGTCGCTAACTCAAGAGGCCCCTCGCCGTGCCGTTCTGGTGGCGGTGACGCCTTCCGCGGCGGAGCTCCCGGTCACCGAGCTTGAAATGTCCGAGCTCGTCCGGCTCCTCCATACCGCCGGTGGGGAATGCGCGGCGCGTATGATACAGATGCGCCCGACCCCCGATCCCGCAACCTGCATCGGCAGGGGAAAATTAGAGGAACTCCGCGATCTTTGCAAAAACGAAGGCGCGGAGCTTGTTGTGTTTAATAACGAGCTGACTCCCTCGCAGATCCGCAATATCGAGGATGTCCTTGAGGGGGCGGACGTCATTGATCGGACGATGCTGATCCTTGATATCTTTGCCCTCCACGCAACGACCGGGGAAGGGAAGCTCCAGGTCGAGCTTGCACAGCTGAAGTACACCGCCCCTCGCCTTGTTGGCAAGGGGACGGCGCTCTCGCGCCAGGAGGGGCGCATCGGAACGCGCGGCCCCGGTGAATCCAAGCTCGAGACCGACCGTCGGTATCTCAAGCGCCGCACCGTGGCGCTTGAGGAGCAGCTGCGTGAGCTTGCCGCCACCCGTGCCACCATGCGCGCTTCGCGTGAGCGGAGCGGCATTCCGCGTGCCGCGATCGTAGGGTATACGAATGCGGGGAAGTCCACGCTCCTGAATACCCTGACCGATGCCGGCGTTCTCTCCGAGGACAAGCTGTTTGCAACGCTCGATCCCACCACGCGCCGCCTCTCGCTCCCCGATGGGCGCGAGATCCTTTTGACCGACACCGTCGGCTTTATCCGCCGCCTGCCGCATCACCTGATCCGTGCCTTCCATTCGACCCTTGAGGAGGCCACAAGGGCGGATCTTTTGCTGATCGTTTGCGACGTGTCGGATCCCGAATGCGCCGCGCAGCTGGAGGTCACCCGTGGGCTCCTCGCCGAGCTTGGCGCGGGCGACATCCCCGAGGTGATCGTTTACAACAAATGCGACCTTGCCGCATCGTTCGATGCCGGTGAGATGAACCGCGAGAACGCCGAGCGTGTATTCCTTTCGGCCAAGGACGGGCGCGGTGTTTCGGCGCTCCTTGAGGCGATCTCGACCGTGCTCCGTCGAAGGGAACGGGAGGTCACGCTCCTGATCCCCTACCACGAGGGAGGCGCCCTGAATCTTTTGCGCGGTGAGTGCCCGATTCTTGGAGAGGTGGAGTACCGCGAGGACGGTTTTTTCGTAAAAGCTCTCCTTGATGAGAAGAATTTTGGCAGATTTTCTAGATTTATTGTAAGGCAGGAAGAAAAATGAGCGAATACCGCACCGTTCGTGGCGAGGGGCGTGCCGAGATTGAGGAAAAACGCTCGATCTTCATTGGCAGCGCCGCCTTTGTTACCTCGGAGGAGGAGGCGTGGGCCTTTATCGAAAGGATCCGTGCCGAGTTTCCCGATGCCAGACACAACGTGTATGCCTATCTCCTGCGTGAGGGCTCCAAGACCCGTTACAGCGACGATAAGGAGCCGCAGGGGACGGCCGGGATCCCGGTGCTCGAGGTCCTGCGCAAGAACGAATGCCTTGACTGCGTGATCGTGGTCACGCGCTATTTCGGCGGTATTCTTCTCGGCGCCGGCGGGCTGGCCCGTGCTTATACCGAGGCTGCCGCGGCGGCGGTCCGTGCCGCCGAGCTTGTCCTGCGGCGCACCGCCTCGATCTACGGCTTTTCCTGCGGCTACGCGGACTATCCGCGCCTCCGCCAGCTCCTCGAGCGCTCGGGGGCGACGGTGGAGGAGCCGAGCTTTGGTGCTGAGGTCGAGGTCCGCTATTCCATCCCCGCCACCGAGGCCGAGCGCCTGCTCCTTGAGATCCGCGATCAAAGCGGCGGCAGGATCATGCCGAGCAAGCAGGGCGAGGGCTGGGAGAAGGTCGCGCTTTGAGTTTCTTTTAAATTTTATTTAAAAGTTTTGCGTCGAAAAAAGTAAATTTGAAATTTGTCGCGTATTTAATCATATGTAAACGAAAAAGGAGGAAAGCTTATGAGTAGCGTTGCCGAACTTACCATCCAACGGGAGCGGGACTATTTTTCTCCGTATGCGTTTTTTACCGAAAATACCAAGGGGCGGCTGATCCCCTGTCCCCCGAGTGACTGCCGCACCGAATTTCAGCGTGATCGCGACCGGATCTTGCATTCCAAATCCTTTCGCCGCCTGGTCCATAAGACACAGGTCTTCTTTGCGCCCGAGGAGGAGCACTATCGCACGCGCATGACGCACACCCTGGAGGTGACGCAGATCTCGCGCATTATCGCCCGTGCCCTCAATCTCAATGAGGATCTGACCGAGGCGATCGCTCTTGGGCACGATCTTGGTCACACTCCCTTCGGCCACGCCGGGGAAACGGCGATGCGGCGGTGCTTTTCGGCCGATTTTGCGCATTATGAGCAGAGCCTGCGCGTTGTTGATCATCTTGAGCATGGCGGGGAAGGGCTGAACCTTACCTTTGAGGTGCGGGACGGCATTCTGAATCATTCGGGCAAGAATATGGCCGCAACGCTTGAGGGTGTGATCGTTAAGCACGCCGACAGGATCGCCTACGTCAATCATGATATTGACGACGCCTGCCGCGCCGGGATCCTTTCTCCCGACGATATCCCCTCCGAATATATGGCAGTCCTCGGTCACACGCATTCCGAGCGGATCAATACGCTCGTGTCCTCAGTCGTGACGGCGAGTGAGGGGCGCCCCGAGATCGCTATGACTCCCGAGGTCGAGTTTGCCTTTGACGGCCTGCGCGACTTCATGTACACCAATGTCTATAAGAACCCCATAGCCAAGGCCGAGGAGCAGAAGGCGATCGATCTTCTGACACGGCTTTATGACTACTACTTAAAGCATCCCGAGGAGATGCCCCCGCTTTACGTGGCGAACAGCGAAAGAGACGGCGTTGAGCGCTGTGCTTGCGATTATATCTCGGGGATGACCGATCGCTACGCGATCGAGGTGTACCGCGAGCTCTTCATTCCCAAGGTCTGGAGGACACCGCCGGTATGATCGAGAAAAGTGTAGTGGAGGAGGTCCTCTCGCGCGCTGATATCGAGGGCGTCATCTCGCCTTACGTCACTCTCAAGCGTGCCGGTGGGCTTCTCAAGGGGCTTTGTCCCTTCCATAGCGAAAAAACACCGTCCTTTTGCGTGTATACCAAGGACAATAGCTTTTATTGCTTTGGCTGCGGCGCGGGCGGCGATGCGATCACCTTCTTAAAGCGGATCGAAAACATGGATTTCGAGGATGCCGTCGAGACCCTCGCCAAGCGCGTGGGGGTCCCCGTTGTGCGTACCGAAAGGGGAGAGCCCGGTGCCCCCAAATATGATCGGGAACGGATCTTTGGTCTGAACCGCGAGGCGGCGCGGTACTTCCATGCGCGCCTCTTTGACAAAACGCCGGGGGCCGAGGCGGCACGCGCCTATCTTATCGAGCGGCGCGGCCTTTCGATGAGCGTTATCAAGCACTTCGGCCTTGGCTATGCCCCCTATGATCCCCGCGGCTTTACCCAATATTTTGCCGACAAGGGGTACAAGCCCGATGAGCTGATCGCCGCCTTCCTTTGCGGCAAGAGCGAGAAAAACGGCCTTTTGTACCAATCCTTCCGTGATCGCGTGATGTTTCCCGTCATTGACGTTACGGGGAACGTGATCGCCTTTGGCGGTCGCGTGCTTGATGACTCACAGCCGAAGTATAAGAACTCGTCGGACACTCCCGTTTTCAAGAAAAGCAAAAATCTCTATGCGCTGAACTTTGCAAGACAAGCCTCCAAGGAGCGCTTGATCCTGTGTGAGGGCTACATGGACGTTATCGCCATGCATGCCGCCGGTGTCTCCAATGCGGTGGCCACGCTCGGTACCGCCATCACGCCCGAGCAGGCGCGTTTGATCAGCCATTATACGCAAAAGGTGATCCTGTCCTATGACAGCGACGAGGCAGGGCAGCGCGCTACCACGCGTGCGCTTTCGCTCCTTGAGCAGGTGGGGCTGGCGGTCCAGGTCTTACATCTTGAGGGCGCCAAGGACCCCGATGAGTACATCCGCAAGTTCGGTGTCGATGCCTTCCGCCGTCTGATCGACGGGAGCCGTTCCAAGTTTGAATTTAACCTTGAAAAGGTGCTTTCCAAGCATGATGTTTCACAGCCGCAGGAAAAAATCAATGCGGTTTCCGAGCTTTGTAAGGTAATTTCCGAGGTTTATTCCTCGGCAGAAAGAGACATCTATATAGCCGAGGTGGCAAAGCGACTGAATGTGCCGACCGAGGGCATCCGCAACGATGTCAATCGGCAGATCCAGCGCCGCGGCCGCGCCGAAAAGCGCGAGCGCATGGAGGGGATCCGCCAGGCGGCGGCCGGCTACGGCGACCGTGTCAATCCCGACCGCGTGCGAAGCCCTCGCCTCTCGAATTGCGAGAATGCGGTGCTGTCGCTGATGCTTCTGTATCCCGACCATCGCGCGGCGGCGCGTACACAAGAGATCGCTCTTACCGAGGAGGACTTTTTTACTTCACTCGGCAAGCGGATCTTCAGGTATCTGGCGGAATGCTGTGATGGCCCGACGCTCGATGCCGCCGAGATGAATCAGCGCTTCACCGAGGAGGAGATCGGCCGCATTACTGAGATCAAGATCTCGCGTATGGGGCTGACCGACAACGGGGATGCCGCCTTCCGCGAAAGCGTGGAGGCCCTCCGCGCGGCGATGAAGCAGCATACGCTTTCCGCGGGGACGACCTCCCTGGATGACCTTGATACCCTGATCCGGTCGATGCGAAACGATGAATGACAACATTTGGTGTAAGGAGAAGTAAAACGTATGAAGAAGGAAAAGATCAACGTGAATGAGCTGATCGAGCGCAATGACGAGGAGCCTGCCATTGCGGAATTCGACGGTCTGCTCGATGACATGAATTATGACATGGACGGTGCCTTTGACGTCGCGGATGCCAACGATATCGGCGAGGAATATCCCGATGAGATGCAGCTCCGTGCCATCGAGCGCGACCAGGAGCTCCTTGAAAAGAACGATAAGATGGATGCTCTTTTGACGGTGGACGGCGTTTCGATCGACGATCCGGTGCATATGTACCTGAAGGAGATCGGTAAGATCCCGCTCCTCTCGCAGGAGCGCGAGACCGAGCTTGCCGAGCGGATCGCTCTTGGCAGCAAGGCGGCGCGCAATGAGCTGATCGAGGCGAACCTCCGTCTTGTGGTCAATATCGCCAAGCGCCATATCGGTAAGGGGATGTTCTTTCTGGATCTCATTCAGGAGGGCAACCTCGGCCTTATGAAGGCGGTAGAGAAGTTCGACTACCGGATGGGCTACAAGTTCTCGACCTATGCCACCTGGTGGATCCGCCAGGCGATCACCCGTGCCATCGCCGATCAGGCGCGCACCATCCGTATTCCCGTTCACATGGTGGAGACGATCCACAAGGTCTCCCGTGCGACCCGTCAGCTCCTCCAGGAGCTCGGCCGCGAGCCCACCACCGACGAGATCGCCGAGCGCCTCGAGATGACGGGGGAGCGCGTGCGCGAGATCCTGAAGATCGCGCAGGACCCCGTATCGCTCGAAACTCCGATCGGTGAAGAGGAGGACAGCCACCTCGGCGACTTTGTTGAGGATACCGATACTCCCTCGCCCGCCGAGACGGCCTCGTATTCACTCCTCCGTGAGGAGCTTTGCAACGTTCTCAGGACCCTCACCCCCCGTGAAGAGCAGGTGCTGAAGCTCCGCTTTGGCCTTGTGGATGGGCGTTCCCATACCCTCGAGGAGGTGGGTAAGGAGTTTGACATCACGCGCGAGCGTATCCGTCAGATCGAGGCTAAGGCCTTCCGCAAGCTCCGCCACCCCTCGCGCGCTAAGCTTTTGCGTGACTATCTGGAGTATTGACCGTAGGAGGTACCGGGGATGAATCACGAGATCGATGTGAATGAGTACCTGGAGCATGAGCGCGAGGGCGCGCTTTTATCCGAGGGGCGCCTGATGGGCGCCATAGAGGACATTGACGTGAGCGACATGCCCTCCGTATATACCGAGGGGAGTGAGGAGGCCGAGGCCGAGGCGTATACGGCGAATGCCGAGCTTGAGGGCCTTGAGATCGAGCAGGATCCCGAGGTGATCGAATCGCTCCTTGCCTCCGACTATTTTTCTGCCGATGATCCTGTGCGGATGTATCTCAAGGATATCGGTAAGATCCCGCTGCTTTCCGCCGAACGCGAGACCGAGCTCGCCGAGCTTGCCTCGCTTGGGAACAAGGCCGCAAAGAATGAGCTGATCCAGGCCAATCTCCGCCTTGTGGTCAGCATTGCCAAAAAGCATATCGGAAAGGGAATGCTCCTTCTGGATCTCGTCCAGGAAGGAAATCTCGGTCTTATGAAGGCGGTGGAGAAGTTCGATTACCGAAAGGGCTACAAGTTTTCCACCTATGCGACCTGGTGGATCCGCCAGGCCATCTCGCGTGCCATTGCCGATCAGGCACGCACCATCCGCATTCCCGTACATATGGTGGAGACGATCCATAAGGTCTCCCGTACCACAAGGGTCCTTTTACAGGAGCTTGGCCGCGAGCCTACCACCGAGGAGATCGCCGAGCGCCTCGAAATGACGCCTGAGAGGATCCGCGAGATCCTGAAGATCGCGCAGGACCCTGTGTCGCTCGAGACCCCTGTCGGGGAAGAGGAGGACAGCCATCTCGGCGATTTTGTAGAGGATAACGATACGCCGACGCCCTCGGAGTCCGCCTCCTACTCGCTTCTCCGGGAGCAGCTCCAGGCGGTGCTGATGACCCTCTCACCGAGAGAGGCGGAGGTGATCCGTCTTCGTTACGGCCTTTACAACGGACGACCCTTGACGCTGGAGGAGGTTGGCCAGCGCTTCCATATTACGAGAGAGCGCATTCGCCAGATCGAGGCCAAGGCTCTCCGAAAACTCAGGTATCCCCTGCGCAGTAAGCAGCTCCGCGATTATCTCGAGCTTTGATATGGACGGATTGCACAATCCGCCGTAGCAACTCTTGTCGCATTTGCGGCAATCGCGCTTTTCGACCCGATCTTCGCGAAAATGCCTTGACTTCCCGAGCAAAATACTGTATAATAGTATCTGTATTTGTATGCGCTTGCGCATTTGCAATTTCCTAGGAGGTTACTATGAAAAAAAGAGTTCTCTCTTTTCTGCTCTGCATCCTGATGCTGTTGCCCCTGGCTTTGGTCTCGTGCGGCCCCAACGGGGACCCTGACGATACCGAGGATCCCGAGGAGGATCTCTATGTAAAGCCGGCATCTCTGAATTTCTATATCATCGGTGAGAAGTTCAATGAAACAGCCGTGGCTGAAATGCAGTCGGCCTTCAATGCGGTCTCGCGTGACCTGTATAAGACCGAGATCACGTTTGTTTTTTGCACCGAGGCGGAATACGAAGCCAAGGTGACGGCGAAGCTCCAGGCTGCGGCCACCGCCGGCGGGCTTTCCGCTGCGGATAAGTACGAAAACGTCGAGATCGAGACAGAGCTTGACGACCTGAACACGGTCATCGAGCTGTATCCCGAGATCTACGACAATCAGGTCGATATCCTGCTCATCAATGGCCTTGATATGTTCGATCGCCTCCTTGGCAAGGGATATCTTGCGGATCTGACACCGTATCTTGACGGCGAGAACGTGGCGATCAAGTCGCACGTCAACAGCAACCTTCTGAACGGCGCTCGCGTTGGCGGCAAGATGTATGGTATCCCCAACAACGTGACAATCGGCTACTACAAGTATCTCCTCGTGGACAAGGCGCTTGCCGAGCACCACTACCTCTACGAGAGCAATTTCTCTACCTTTGTGGATAGCAGCAAGTTCGTTGATTACGCCAAGTGCCTTGAGTTTGCCGAGTACCTCGCCGGGGATAAGGAGGCGCTTGCCGCACAGTTCGGCGTTGACGAGATCTATCCTCTCGATCACAACTTCGCGGACTTCAAGTTCCCGACGGTGGCTTTCTTCCCGAAGGAGAATGAAAACTCGGTCCTCGGTGTTGTGTATGCCCCGACCTCGACTTACACCAATACGGTGAAGCTGATCAATGTGTTTGAGCACGAGGCTTACAGAAACTACTACACGCTGATGGCGGAGGCAAAACTGAATTCCTATTACGCTCCCGCAACGATTGAGGAAGGGAAGACCGTCAAGTACGGTATCCGCCTCGAGAACGGCAATTACGCCGCGCGCTTCGAGTATCAGGACGATTACTACGTCTATGAGATCGATATGCCCCGTCTTGAGGACGATGCGGCCTTCGATGCGATGTTCGCCGTCTCGAGCTATTCGGCCTCGGTCGGTCGCTCGATGGAGATCATTGAGGATCTCCTTTGCAACGAGTCGGCTACGCTCCGCAACATTCTGCAGTACGGTGTTGAGGGCGTGCACTACAACCTCGATGCCGAGGGGAAGGTCAACCGCCTCCACAATGTGCAGTACAAGATGAACCACAACTACACCGGCAACGTCATCCTCGCCCTGCCTTGCCTTGAGGATCAGATCGATCTTAGCTTTGCCGGCTATTTCAAGGAGCAGAACGATGCCGCCAAGCGTAATCCGCTGTACGGTATGACGCCCGAGCTCCTTTGGACCAATATGAGATCCTCCTTGATCTCGTACGCTGCCTACACCGAGCTTGTTGAGGTGGTCAAGGCGGAGATCGAGGCGCAATTCAAGGATGGAAAGGGCCCCATCTTTGTCGGCGAGGCGGACAAGAGCGCGAAGAAGGATGCACTCATCGATGCCATTCCCGACACGCTGGTCCTGAAGGATCTTCAGGAATTTTGGTTCCTGCTCCTAGTGAAGATCGATCCCACCCTTAGCGATGCGGAAATGCAAAAGAAGAAGGATGCCCTGGATCCCGATGTCGAAAAGGACGCATATGCGTATATGAACGACGCGTATTTCGACATTTCCTGCCGCGTGACCGATGAGGCTGATGCCCACATCGAAACGGTGGCGGCGGCCGCCTCGGCCCTGATGGATAAGGCGCTGGCCTGCACCACCAAGGAGGAGATCGACGCCCTCTGCACGGCGATGCAGTCCCTGAATAGCGCTAATGTTCCCAATGAATACAAGGACATTGCCAAGATCCTCTACAATGACTCCGATGACGTCTTCTACGGCGCGATGAAGGAGAAGAACAGACTTGGCGAGATCCTGCCGCGGACCCTTGCCGGCGCGCTCCACTATTGGTGGTACAGCTACGCGCAGTACGGGAACCAGTTCGGCAACTGATAAATTTAAAAAGAGAGAGGCCTCGCCTCTCTCTTTTTTACATAGACCGGGGAAAAATAAAAACCGACAAGCCGAGGCTTGTCTGTTTTTGGCGCGCCTGATAGGATTCGAACCTATGACCTACCGGTTCGTAGCCGGGCACTCTATCCACTGAGCTACAAGCGCATATAAAAGTTCTGGAGCGGGTGATGGGAATCGAACCCACGCGACCAGCTTGGAAGGCTGGGATTCTACCATTGAACTACACCCGCACATCCGAGCGCTTAATTATATTAACACATATTCCTCCGTTTGTCAAGCGAATTTGCGAAAATATTTTGGTTTTTTTACTCTTTTTTATTGATATAATTTTTATCACATGCTACAATAAATGCAGTACGATAAAAAACGGCGGATCCCCTCAAATTCGGGGGATCCGAGAGGAGAATAGCATGAAAGCAGCACCCTTGTTTGGTCCCGGCGGCAACAGCCTTTCTTTTTATAATGAAGGGCACAAGTCCACCGTGGAGGCTCCCGCCTGGCTTTCGGCCCGTGGGCTGGATGCCTATGAATTTGAGGCCGGGAACGGCCTTTCCACGGGAGAGGCGACCCTCCGCCGGATCGGCGAGGCCGCGCGCGAGCATGGGATCGCCATGTCGCTCCACGCGCCCTATTTCATTTCGCTTTGCAGTGCCGATCCCGAAAAACGCAAAAAGAGCATCGAGTACATACGCACATCGCTGAACGCGGCCGCATTTCTTGGGGCGCGTACGATCGTTGTGCATATGGGGGGCGTCGCCAAGATGGCCCGCGAGGAGGGGATGCGCCTTTCAGCCGAGACGCTCTGCGATCTTTTGGCGGAGGTCCCCGATACCGGTATTGCCATCGGACTTGAAACGATGGGCAAGATCAATCAGCTGGGAACGCTCGACGAGGTCCTGACGCTGTGTGCGATGGCACCCGACCGTCTCTCTCCCGTTGTGGACTTTGGCCATTTGAATGCGCGCGTTTGCGGCGTTGACGGCTTCCAAGGGAAGGACGACTATATGCGCGTTTTTGATGCCATTGCCTGTGCCCTCGGCGACAGCGCCGCCATGAACCTGCATGCGCATTTCTCCAAGATCGAATATACGGGCGCCGGCGAAAAGAAGCATCTGACCTTCGCCGATGCCGTGTACGGTCCCGAGCCCTGGCCCTTGATGGAGGCGATAGACGAGCTCGGCGTCACCCCTATCATCATCTGTGAGTCGGACGGGACGATGGCCGAGGATGCTCTCGCCATGAAGAGGTATTATCAAAGCCTCCGGGAGGGCGTATGAACAGGATCGCCTCGCTCCGCACGCTGCTTGATACGCTGGATGCCGATGCCCTCCTTCTCACCTCCGAGATCTCACAGCGCTATGCCACGGCCTTTGCCGTTTCGGATGGCTACGTTGTGGTTTCCAGAGAGAAGGCGGTGCTTGTGACCGACTTCCGGTATGCCGAGGAGGCAGAGAAGTCCTGCGATCCGATCATTACCGTGGTGGCGCCCCCCTCGCGGATCGACTATCTCTCCGATCTCTTCCGCACCGAGGGCTTTCGCCGCGTAGGGTACGAGGATACGACACTATCCTGTGCCGATTATACCCTTCTTACCGAGGTGCTCGGCTTTTCGGGGGTCCCCATTGGGGATGGGATCGAGACGCTCCGCGCCGTTAAGGACGAGGAGGAGATCGCGGCGATCCGAAGGGCACAGGCGATCACCGATGCCGCGTATGCCCATATCCTGACTGCCTTGACGCCGACGATGACCGAGGTGGATGTGGTTCTTGAGCTCGAGTTCTTTATGCGGCGCGCGGGCGCCGATGGGATCGCCTTCCCGACCATTGCCGTCTCGGGGGCCTCCTCGGCACTTCCGCACGGATTGCCGTCAAGAAATAAGCTCTCGCGCGGATTTCTGACGATGGACTTCGGTGCATCGGTCGCCGGATATTGCTCGGATATGACACGCACTGTGGTCCTCGGCAAGGCGACACCCGAGATGAAACGGCTGTATGCGACCGTCCTCGAGGCACAGCGCCTGGGGATCGAGCAGATCGCCGCAGGGGTCAAGGCCTCCTTGCCCGATGCTGTGGCGCGCGGGCATATCGATGCCTCGGGCTATCAAGGCCTTTTTGGTCACAGCTTCGGCCACGGTGTCGGTCTTGAGATCCATGAGTCTCCCCGCCTTTCCGGCCGATCGAGGGGGGTGCTTGCGGCAGGGAATATCGTGACCGCAGAGCCCGGGATCTATTGCCGCGGTGAATACGGTTGCCGCATTGAAAACATGGGCCTCGTTACAGAGGAGGGATTTTTGAATTTTACCGCCTCTACGACAGAACTTTTGGAGCTGTTTTAAGCCGATATTTTCCTTTTTTTCATCTTTTTTTCGCTTTCCTATTGCAAAGTTTTCTTTTTTAAGTATAATAGATTATGTATGGATGCCGCTTGAGCGGCCCGGGCGCTTTTCCCACAGCGGGGGGAGAGAAGACTTGAAAAAATTTGATTCCGCTGAGAGATAGGTGTAAAATGGAAGTTGTAATTGCAGGCGATTTCAAAAACGGTGTAACCTTTGAGATGGAGGGCAAGGTCGTTCAGGTCCTTGAGTTCCAGCACGTGAAGCCCGGTAAGGGCGCGGCCTTCGTCCGTACCAAGCTGAAGGACGTGATCAACGGCGCCGTGATTGAAAAGACCTTTAACCCTACCGATAAGTTTGAGGGGGCGTATATCGAGCGCCGTGAGATGGAGTACCTCTACAATGACGGTGATCTCTACTACTTCATGGATCCCGAGACCTACGAGCAGACTCCTCTGAACTCGGATAAGCTCAGCGACAACTTTAAGTTCGTCAAGGAGAACACTCCCTGCCGCATCGTTTCCTACAAGGGCAACGTGTTCAGCGTTGAGCCTCCCACGTTCGTGATCCTTGAGGTCACCGATACCGAGCCCGGTGTCCGCGGTGATACCGCGACGAACGTGACGAAGGCCGCCACGCTGGAGACCGGTGCTGTCGTCAGAGTTCCGATCTTTATCAACACGGGCGATATGATCCGCATCGACACCCGCGTTGGCGAGTATCTCGAAAGAGCGTAAGTGAGGATGCCGCCCCTCGTTATGGGGGCGGCTCCTTCAATATATTGAGGAGGAAAAAAACCATGGATATCAACGAAAAATCGGCATATATCAAGGGCCTTTTCGAGGGCTTTGGCGTCGATGCCTCGAAGCCCGAGGGTAAGCTGCTCGGCGAGCTTATTGAGCTTGTCACCGAAATGTCCGAGAAGATCCACAACCTTGAGGTCGAGTGCCGCGAGCTCCGCGATTTCTGCGAGGAGCTGGACGAGGATCTTGGCGAGGTGGAGGAGTCTCTCCTCGAAGAGGATGAGGATGACGAGGACGAGTACGATGACTTCTTCGAGGTCACCTGCCCCGCCTGCGGTGAGACTGTCTGCTTCGATGAGGACGTAGATCCCGAGGATCTCGCTTGCCCTGCCTGCGGCGAGAAGTTTGATGCTACCTGCGACCCCGAAAAGTGCGCGACCTGTGAGGGCTGCGCCGAGAAAGCCGAGAAGGCTGACGAGGAGTAAGTCGCAAATAAAAAGGCGCCCGAGGGGCGCTTTTTTATTTGTTTTGGCGCGCGATCTCATAGCCGAGGATCGTAGCGGCCGAGGCCGCCGACAGGGCAGCGGAGAAGTCCCTGCCGTAGGGAATACGGACGGCAAGATCGCAAAGATCAAAGAGCGCGCGGGAAATGCCGCGCTTTTCCCCTCCCACAATAAGAAAAATGGGGAAGGTGAGGTCGGCATCCTGAAGCCGGCAATCGGTACGGACGTCGGCGCAGATCACGCGGTAGCCCTTGTCGCGGAATGCGAGGGCGGCCTCGGTCGGGGCGGCAAGGTAGAGAGGCAAAAGCTCCGAGGCGCCGGCCGAGGCGCGTGCCACGACACCGGCGGCGCTCATCCAATTGCGCTCACCAAGGACAATACCGTCAACCCCCAGGGCATACAGCGAGCGGAGAGCATAGCCGAAGTTGTAGGGATCCTCGATCCCCTCGATCATAACGTAAAAGCCACGCTGTGGCAGGGTAGGGAGGAGCGCCGAAAGCGGAGGAATGCTCCTCTCGGTAACGTCGGCCACGATGCCGCCATGCGTCGTGCCGGTGGTCATGGCCGAGATCTCGTCCCCCGGGGCGGAGAGGAGGGGAAAGCCCCATTCCTCGGCGCGATGGCGGAGCCAAGACAGCTCCTTTGAGAGCTTGGCTTCATTCTCTTTGGCATAGGTAATGCTGCGGATCGCCCGATCATTGAGGGGATTTTTGCCCATTTTAGCCTCGATCAGAGCACGGATCGAGGTCATCCCCTCGAGGAGGGTGGCATCCTTGAATTTTTCGATTTCCTTCTGCATGTAAAGCGTGAACCTTTCATAATATGTAGTAACGGAGCTTTCCGTGTAAGGAGGAACGGTACCATGTATCAAAACGAAAGAGCGCGCTGTGAGATCCTCGCGGAATATCTTGTCGAGCACAATGCGACGGTCAGGAGCGCGGCCAGGTACTTCAATGTAAGCAAAAGCACCGTACATAAGGATATTACCGGCCAGCTGAAAACGGTGAACCCGGCCTTGTATCGTCTGGCAAAGCAGGTCCTTGAGGTAAATAAATCCGAGCGGCACCTGCGCGGTGGGGAAGCGACGAGGGTGAAATATCTTTCGAGAAAAAAGGTGATGTGATCAAGACTTTTTCTTCACAAGGGCCGTAAAATAGGCATCACTCTCGCGCCGGAGCGTGCGGTACACGTAGGCGGCTGTTCCCGTAACGTCGCCGCAGGGAGACAGCGTGGGCGGGCGCCCCTCGAGATCGTGCGCATTCGAGCCGAGGAAGAGGCGGGCCCCACGGCGAAGAGCCTGCATAAGGAGTGTGGCAAGGGCCGTATCGGTCAATGCGTAGGGAGTGAAGAGAAAGGCAATATTTTGCCGGCAGAGAAGCTCAAGAAAACGTTCGCCGTAGAAGGGAAAGGCGCGTTCGGCATGGCAAAGGAGGGGCGTAAGGCGGCGCTTTTGCAGTATGACGGCGATCTCGCGCATCGCATCCTCCGGGATGCGGTCTCCGATAGGGAAGAGGACGGGGAGAAGATCGGTCCCCGGGATCGCAAGATGTGGGAGCTCGGGGAGCATACCGACCCCCGGCGAGAGAATGACCTCGGCCGAGGGAAGAAGATGAAGGTAACGGAAGTCCTTGCCGAAGGCCTCACGCAGAGATGAGATCGACAAGCGGCGGCGCAGGAGAAATTCGCTGACCGATTCCCGCTCATGATCAAAATGCGGGGTAGCCACAAAAATACGGAATTTTTCATCAAGTCGGAGGCCAAGCGGTCTTAGGAAGACAATACTCAGGAACAACTCCTTGGCTCACAGAACGACATGGCTACGATCCGACTTGAGATGAGATCGACAAGCGGCGGCGCAGGAGAAATTCGCTGACCGATTCCCGCTCATGATCAAAATGCGGGGTAGCCACAAAAATACGGAATTT
>JAZSGE010000148.1:0-63062 GCA_045532575.1 Eubacteriales bacterium
GAGCGGTTTGCCGCTCCCGACCGCGCTCCGCAAGGAGCGCGGTTCGATAACCGAGCCAAGGCGAGTCGGTGAGCTTGCTCACCAGCGAGGCGGCGAAGGTTGCTCCCAAGGGGAGCAGAGTTCGAAGGCACCCCCTGTGGGTGCCTTTTTCTGTGGCGAAGGAGCGGTTTGCCGCTCCCGACCGCGCTCCGCAAGGAGCGCGGTTCGATAATCAAGCGGAGCCGAGTCTGTGCTTGCACAAGCGAGCGAGCGAAGATTGCTCTGCAAGCGTTGCGGTATCACCGCAATATAGCGCGTAGCGCCAAAAGCCTCAGGCTTTTGGGCTTGCGATGGAGTATAGTTCGATCTTGGTATTGAACTGCCGGTTGCTCCCAAGGGGAGCAGAGTTCAAAGGCACCCCTTGTGGGTGCCTTTTTCTGTGGCGGAGGGAGCGGTTTGATAATCGGATTTTGACATCCTTAAATGGTATTGACAACTTTTTTCTTTCGGTTGACATTCCCGAAGCGGTTGTGATACAATGAGGATACCTACGGGAAACCTCATAAAACCGCAAGGAGGCTTTTATGAAATATCGCTCTCACCGCGGCGGTGTCTATTACACCCCCGAGAACACGATGCCCGCCTTTCGCTATGCCTTGGACGCCGGCTATGCCTATATCGAGACCGATCCTCGCTTGACGCTTGACGGCAAGGTCGTCCTGATGCACGATTATGCGATCAACCGTACCTGCCGTAATGCCGATGGCTCGAAGATCGCAGAGCCACGAAAGGTGGCCGAGCTTACCTATGAGGAGCTCATGCAGTACGATGCCGGTATTGCTATGGGTGAAGAATTTCGCGGAACACGCATCCCGCTCCTTGACGAGCTCTTGCAGCTGGCGGAGGGACGTGACATCACTATCGCCCTTGACAAAGGGGTGCTGACAGAAAACGTCGATGCCCTCCTTGACGTCGTTGAGAGGCACAAGGCCAAGGTCAGCTTCAGTGTGTCGACCGTTGACCGCATCGAGCGGATCCAAGCGAGATTCCCCGACGCGTCTTTTGATTTTGATGTCAACACGGAGGAAGAGATGCTTGAGACGATCTGCCGGATGATAAAGCCTGAAAATCTAACTATTTGGCTGTATCTCGACAAGCCGAATTTCTCTTGGCTCGATCAAAAAGCAAAGGCTACGCCGGAAAATATTGAACGTGTCCGCCGCTTTGGGCGCCTTGGCATCGCCAATGTCAACAATGCGATCGACGTCAAGGAGGCCTTGGAGATCGGCCCCGATATTCTTGAGGTCTGATCCTTTGCAAAGCACCGAACAAGGAGAGTGGATATGATCCGCATCACTTCACCCGAGGCTTACAGTACCGTTCCGATCCAGACATCGGTGCAGAAGCAATTTTTGGATACCGACCGCTCAACGGTAGAGGATGCCTCCTCATACGCATGGCTTTCGCTCGAATTCAAGACTCAGCGCGATCGCTCGATCGGTGCCGGCACGATGGTCACATGGGAGCCGCAATGCGCTGCAACGGTGGAGATCTCGGAGACCGAGGATTTCTCTGCCCCCGTTACACTTTCGGGGGACGGCGAGTGCTTCCTCAGCTTTCTCAAGATCGCCACACGCTATTATGTGCGCGTAAGGACAGCGGACGAATGCTCGGATACGCTCACCTTTACGACCGAGGATCGCGCCCCGCGCTTTCTTACCGTGGAGGGCGCTACCAACGTCCGCGATTGCGGCGGATGGAAGACGGTGGACGGTCGCCGTGTCCGTCAGGGGCTCCTCTACCGTGGCTCCGAGATCGGTGGGCGCGTGAACGCGACCGAGAACGGCCTCTACATGCTCCGTCACATCCTTGGTGTCCGCTCGGTGCTTGACCTTCGCGGACCGACGGCCCAGCCCAAGGACCCCTTTGGTAGCGAGTATTACCTGAATGTTCCCTTTTCGGCGTACAACAACGGCATTTATGCTACCGGCATTATGCGCGAGGTGTTCGCTTTCTTGGCGGATAAGCGCCATTATCCAATGTTTTTCCATTGCATGGGCGGCGCCGACCGCACGGGAACGGTCGCCTTTTTGGTGGATGCGCTCCTCGGCGTGCCGTTTGATGACCTTGTGGACGATTTTGAGATCACCACGATGTCCCTTTGGGGTGTCCGCAGCAGGAATAGCCAAAGCTTCCGCGATCTTTTGGGGGCGCTCGCTCCGTACGGCGGCGAGGACCTCCGCGAGGGAGTCACGAACTATTTGCTCCATGCCGGCGTAACGCAGGAGGAGATCGAGACCATCAAGGAGATCTTCCTCGAGGATATAGAGACCTGACTCTTACGCTCTCCTTTTTAGAATAACACCCCCGAGCTGCGAGCAAACTAATAGCAGAGAAAAAGCGCCCTTTTTCGGGCGCTCTTTTTCTGTGGAGAGCGGGAGTTTTTTTGGAGCATGCTGCATCTTGCTTTTTTTGTCGAGGTGTGCTATAATAAAGCGACATTCGTATGTTAATTCACCCCGTTCCCTTCCGCATGCCTTTGGCATGCGAGGTTAGGAGTATATTTTGGAAAACACAAAAAGCAGTAAGCATCTGAAGATTTGGACGATTCTTGTTTCGGTCGCGTTGATCATCGGGGTCTTCATCTTCCTCTTTGCCGGCGAGAACTTTGACGTCCTTAAAGTTCTACTTAACGAAAACAGCGACAAGGATGCGATCAAGGAGTCCCTTTCCTCGCTGGGGATCCGTGGCTATATCGCCATTGCCTTTATGTCGATGCTTCAGGTGGTATTCACCTTCCTCCCGGCAGAGCCTGTGCAGGTTCTTTCGGGGATCGCCTTTGGCTTCCAAAGCGGTATTTTCCTCTGCTTCTGCGGCGTTGTCGCCGGGAATACGGTTATCTATATCCTATATCGCATTTTCGGGCAGAAGCTGACCGAGTATTTTAGGAATAATACCGAGTTTGACTTTGATAAGGCGCGTTCCTCGGGCAAGGTCACGCTGATCATCTTCATCCTTTACTTCCTTCCCGCGATCCCCTATGGCCTTATTTGCTTCTTTGCCTCCTCCTTGGGGCTTAAATTCCATAAATATATTACGGTGACCTCCCTTTGCTCGATCCCCTCCATTATGATCGGTGTCGGCCTTGGGCATGTGGCCATTGCCTCGAGCTTTATGGTGTCGCTCTTGGTGTTTGCCGTCCTTTTGACGGTGCTCGGCATTATGTGGCAACAAAAGACAAAGGTGTTCAAGCTTGTTAACGATTATGTGGAGCGCGCCGCCAAGAAGGCACGCATCCCGAAACGGCCCAACCGCTTTGTGCTCTTTGTCCTGATGCTCGGCAGCCGTTTGATCTTCGACACCAGGATCAAGGTCAAGCTCAAGAACAATGTCGGTCGCCTGCAACGCCCGGCGATCGTGCTTTGCAACCACGGCTCCTTTGTGGATTTCGTCTATGCCGGCCGTCTTTTGCGCCGCGAAAGACCCAACTTCATTACCGCCCGTCTCTACTTCTACCACAAGCGCCTCGGTAAGCTCCTGACCCTTCTCGGGTGCATTCCGAAAAGCATGTTCTCGGCCGATCTCGAGAATGCCAAAAAGTGCTTGCGGGTGCTTCAGAACAAGGGTATTCTCGCTATGATGCCGGAGGCGCGCCTTTCGACCGTCGGTCGCTTTGAGGGTATCCAGGACTCCACCTATTCCTTCATTGCGCGCTCAAACGTAGCGGTATACACCATCCGCCTTCGCGGTGACTATTTCAGCGATCCCAAGTGGGGGAACGGCGTTCGTCGCGGTGGGATGATCGAGGGCTCGCTTGATCTTCTCTTTAACCCGGGTGAGGCTGCTGCGCTTGCGCCTGAGGAGTTAAAGAGCCGTATTGATGCCGCACTCACCTACGATGAATTCGAATGGATCAAGGATAAGCCCGAGATCGCCTTCCACTCGCATCGACTGGCCGAGGGGCTTGAAAACATTCTCTGCCTTTGCCCCCGTTGCGGTGCTTACTGCTCGATCGGAACGCTCGGGCAGGATCTTGCCTGTACCTCGTGCGGGCTCCAGACGTCGCTTTCCGGGCGCTACGACCTTTCGGAGGAGGCACCCTTCCCGAATTTTGCCGAGTGGTATCAATGGCAGACCGATGAATTCCGCCGTAGGATCGAGGCTGATCCCGACTTCAGGCTCGAGGCGTATGTCGAGCTTCGGCATTCCTCACAAAACGGCAAGCGCATGACCCGCTATGCGGGTGACGGCCACTGTGTGCTCGATCGGAGCGGCCTTACCTACCGTGGAACGCGTGACGGTGAAACGATCGAAAAGCACTTCCCCATGTCGCAGATCTACCGCCTTCTCTTCGGTGCCGGCGAGGACTTTGAGATCTATGAGGGGAAGGAGATCTGGTATTTTGTCCCCGAGGACAAGCGTTGCTGCGTAGCCTTCTATATCGTGAGCGGACTCCTATCTCCTTTGGAATGAGGAAAGTAATTATGATAACCTTTACAGAAAAAACCGAAACCCCGCGCTCCGAATCCTTTTCTCACATCGGGCGCAAATCCTTCTTCGTCGTGTTGGTCCTTTTGTCGGCGATCATCCTCTTCTCCGGCATTCTGACCTACATCGTCCCCCAAGGGCAGTATGAACGGGGCGAGGACGGAACGATCATCGACGGCACCTTCACTCAGGGGCAGGCGAAGGGCCTTCCGCTTTGGAAGATCCTGACAGCCCCCGTCCGTGTCTTTGCCTCGGAGGATGCCCTGACTCTCATTATGATCAGCCTTTTCCTGCTGATCATGAGCGGCATCTTCAATCTCCTTGAAAAGACCGATGGCATCCGCATTATCATCGGGCGCACCGTCAAGCGCTTTTCCGAGCGCAAGGAGGCCGTTGTCGCCATCATGGTCTTCCTGTTTATGGCCTTCGGTAGCTTTTTCGGGATGTTTGAGGAGCTTGTGACCCTGCTTCCTCTCATCATCGTCTTTATGCTTTCGATGGGGTTTGACACGCTGACAGGGCTTGGTGTTTGTCTGATGGCCTCCTGCTTCGGCTTCTCTGCCGCCATTACCAATCCCTTTTCGGTCGGTATCGCGGCCGATCTCGCCGGCACCCGTGCCTTTGACGGTGTATGGCTCCGCATTGTGTTCTTTGTGCTCGTCTACGGCGCCGTGGTGGCGTTTTTGCTCCTCCATATGCGGCGTATCGCCAAGGAGCCGACCCGTTCCCTGACCTACGAGGCCGACTGTGAACGGCTCCGCACGCTGGATATCTCGGTCACCGAGGAAACTCCGAAGGAGCAGCGCGTTTTCCGCATCTACCTCGTCTTTTTCCTGGTGCAGCTGGTTGTGCTCGGGCTGATTGCGGGGATCCGGGCCATCTCGGGGCTCGCTATTCCCATCCTTTCGGTCAGCTTCCTTTTCGGGGGGATCCTTGCCGGCCTTTTGGTGTGTGAGCGAAAGAGCGATGTCTTCCGCCATATCGGCCAGGGTGCGGTCTCGATGCTTCCTGCCGTTGTGATGATCGCCTTCGCCTCCTCGGTGAAGCTCATCATGTCCGAAAGCGGTATTCTCGACACGGTCATGCACGGTGTCGTGCGGATGTTTGATGGAAAGAACAAGTTCCTTTGCATTATTCTCTTCTACTTCCTGATCCTCTTTTTACAGGTCTTTATCGGCTCCTCCTCGGCTAAGATCATGCTGATCATGCCGATCATCCTGCCGATCGCCCAAACGCTCGGTCTCTCGCCGACCATCGTTATCTTCACGTACTGCATTGCCGATGGCTTTACCGACATCATCCTGCCCACGAACCCCGTGCTCCTCATCGGCCTTTCGATGGCGAATGTTTCCTACGGTAAATGGGTCAAGTGGACGTGGAAATTCCAGCTACTTATCTTTGCGGCGACCATTCTCCTTCTGATGTTTGCCGTCACCATTAACTATTGATAGGAAAAGGAGCTCCTATGAAAGCGCTGTGCTTTTTGCTCGCACTTCTCTTCACTGTCTCGTCTCTCTTTGGCTGTGACCTTTCGCATAAGCATTATACCGATGCTTACGGATACTGTGCCTCGTGTGAGACGGATACCGCCGTGGTGCTGACGGCGGGGGAGGATGGGGTGTACGCCTCAGGGATGCGTAGCTATGGCCAGTATGACACCCCCTACTTCAAGTTCACCGCCGGCGGCGAAGCCGCGGTAAGGATCGAGGTCATTCCCGAGACCGCCGAGGTCTCGGCCGTGATCCTCTATACGAGAAAGTCTCCCTATGTTGCTTCCAAATACGACAAGGAAAATCCCGTGATCCTGTATGACTCGCCCCTTGAGGCAGAGGGCGAATACTTCATTCGCCTTGAGCTCAGTCGCCCGGGGACACTCAGCCTGCGTATCGTACCGCAGTAAAAGACAGCCTCCTTTGGATGCCTGTCCTGAGCAGGCCGGCTCGGGAGGCGCAATAAAAGACAAAGGACACCTACCTCTGTAGGTGTCCTTTGGTGTTTTTTATCTGCGACCGCAGCCACAGCCACCCTCGGGCGAGCTGTCACCGCCACCGCCGACAAGATCAGCAAGCGAAGGCGGGCAGAACTCGTTGACCGGGAAGGCCATCTTGCGGAAGAGCGCGCAGGGATCGTCCTGCTCGTCACAGCGACACTCCTTTTCGGGAACGCAATAGTCGGCCGCGCTGATGAGATACTGCGCCGGGCGCTCAATGCGAATGACCGAAAAGATGCCGATGGTAACGAGGAGACGGTTGGCGTTGTCGTTGTCCACCAGGGCGCCCGACACGGCCGAGCAGATGCCCTCGGGAATGTCACCACAGCAGCAAACACAGCAGCCGACGGGAGCGCAGGGCTCGACCACCGTTGCCGAAAGCAGGACGGGGTCTGCCACCTCAACGACGGCGATGGGGAGGTTTGTCGAGCTGTTGTCAAGGTTGCCGAGGTCGCAAGGGCCGATGGCCGGATCGCTACGATAAATGTTGACATTGCCAACGCTGCCGTACAAAATGACTCTCTTCTCGACAACGGCGATGCCGCTGAATTCCTGGTTCCTGCCAATGCCCATGCAGGCCTCAAGCTCGACCTTGATATAGAAGCGGACGGTCACCTGGTAGAAGCCACGGTTAAAGCGGACGGGATCTACGCCAACAAAGGTCCAAAGGATCTTGGCCCCCGTAGCGCGGACGGATGTGGTGTGATCGATGATCTCCTGCCCGAATTCGGTAAGATAGACGCGGACATCCTCATAGCAGTCCTTGTCACGGCAGGAGTCGAGCACGCGCAGGGTATCGATACAGACGGTGTCCCTCTCTCCCTGGCGATTGCAGGCGGAGAGGGGGGATCCTCTATTATCAGACATGCGGTTTTCCCCCTATCATGGATGGTATCGAGATCACGGGTATCTCGCTATTAGAGTATGCAGAGTGGGGGCGGTTTGACCGCAGACAGGAAAGAAAACGATGGCGCCCCGGGGGGCGCCATCGGATCTGTGATCAGAAGTATTTGCCAAGCGATGCCGGCAGCTCCTCGGGAGCCGCAGACACCGTCGCCGTAAAGTTGAAGTTCCCTTCGCCGGCAATGGCATCGATCTTCGCGAGGACCTCCTCAAAGGCCTCGAGGCTACCGCAGATGCGGAGCGTGGAATCAAGGAAAATATCGGTAATATCGTAGTTGCTGGCTGCCATGCCGGCCACAAAGCCGTACAGCGAAGCCGCATCGGTAATTTTATAAGAATCGGTATCGACAAGGCGAACCTTGTGAGTGATATCCTTGTTCAGGGTCTGCCCCTTTTCGATGCAGATGACGCATCCCTTGGAAGTGGCGACAGCGGCGTTGACCTGCTCGATCAGCATCTTGGTCTTACCGGTGCCCTTTTTTCCAACAATCAATTTAACCATATGAACGTCCTCCTTGAGTATTGGGAGAATCTCCCTTGTCTATATGATACACTATTTTTGGGCGAATTGCAATAGGTTTTTTAGAAATTCACTTAAAATTCAAGGCGTTTTGCCAAGGCTTCCCTGGCTTCCTCGTAGCCGGGCTTGCCCAGCAGGGCAAACATGTTCTTCTTATAGGCCTCAACACCGGGCTGATCGAAGGGATTGACCCCGAGCAGATAGCCCGAGATCGCGCAGGCCATTTCAAAGAAGTAGATCATATAGCCGAGGGAATGCTCGCTTCTGTCGGCAAGCTCAAGCACGACATTCGGCACGCCGCCGTCATTGTGCGCAAGGAGGGTGCCGAGCATGGCGCGCTTGTTGACGTAATCGAGCGACTTCCCGGCGAGGAAGTTCAGCCCGTCAATGTTGGCCTCATCCTCGGGGATCAGGAAGGAGGCACCGCAATCCTTGATGTCAAGGACGGTTTCAAAGAGCGTACGTCTTCCCTCCTGGATATACTGACCGAGCGAATGCAGATCGGTCGAGAAGATGACAGAATCGGGGAGAAGGCCCTTGTTGTCCTTGCCCTCGCTTTCGCCGAACAGCTGCTTCCACCACTCGTTGAAAAGGAGCGCGTAGGGCTCGTATCCGACGAGGATCTCCACGCACTTCCCCTTGCGGTAGAGGGCGTTGCGGATCGCGGCATAGCGAAGAGCGGGGTTCTTCGTAAAGTCAGGAACGAGGCACGCACGGCGCGCATCGGCGGCGCCCTGCATCAGGGCATCGATGTCAATGCCGGCGCAGGCAACCGGCAACAGGCCCACCGCCGTCAGCACCGAGTAGCGGCCGCCGACGTCATCCGGGATCACAAAGGTCTCAAAGCCGCTTTCGTCGGCGAAATGCTTGAGCGTGCCGCGCGCCTTGTCGGTCGTCACAAAGATGCGCTCACGGGCGCCCTCCTCACCGTACTTCTTGTAAAGGAGGTCGCGGAAAACGCGGAAGGCCACAGCGGTCTCGGTCGTCGTGCCCGACTTCGAGATCACGTTCACGCAGATGTCCTTCCCCTCGCAGATCGAAAGCAGCTCACAAAGGGCCGTCGTGCTGATGTTGTTCCCCGAGAAATAAATGTCGGGGGTATCCTTTTTGAGGCTGTTATAAAGAGGAGACTTGACGAACTCAATGACGGCACGGGCGCCGAGGTAGGAGCCGCCAATGCCCAGAACGACCAGGATATCACAGCTCTTCTTAATGCGCTCGGCCGCCGCCTTGATGCGCGCGAACTCATCGCGGTCGTATGCCTCGGGCAGATCCACCCAGCCGAGGAAGTCGGCACCGGCGCCACTCTTATCTATGACACGGGCGAGGGCGGCCTCCGCCTCGGGACGCAGATACTCAAGCTCGTGCTCGGCCACAAAGCCGTTCAAAAATTTTTCGTTTACCTTTAAGGACATAACCGTCTCCTCCGAAACTTTTTAGTATTCTTTCTTTATTATATACCTAAATCGTCACAGGCGCAAGATGCTTGCGGCGAAAAATGAAAATTTAGTTAAAGAATCCGGGAAATTCAGGTGTTGCTTCCGTAAGCGCCGATCGTTGCATAGAGAAGACGGCAAAGAATGTCGAAAAAGGAAACCGCGGGAACGCTTTCGGCCGCTACGATCTCTGCCGCTCCGATCAGGCGGCCGTCAACAAGATACTCGGCCTTCCCCACGGTATCTCCGGCGGCGATCGGGGCCGCAAGGCGCTCGGGGAGGTCATAGCGTACCTCGACGCGCTTCTCCTCCCCCTTCGAGAGCAGAGCCGAAAAATCGCGGACCGTAAGAGGCACCGTCTCCTCGCGCCCACCGGTTACCGCCATGGGCTCAAGCGCAGGGGCCTCGGCACGGTAAAGCGCATAGCCCGAAAAGCCGTAGTCCAGGAGCTTTTTGGCCTCGGCATTGCGGATATCTCGCGTAGGCGCCCCCATAATGACGGCGATCAGGTGCATCCCTCCACGCTCCGCCGTTGCACTGATGCAGAAGCCCGCCTTCCCCGTAGAGCCAGTCTTAAGGCCCGTTGCGCCGGGATAAAAGCGGACGAGACGGTTGGTATTCGTCAGGGTAAAGCTCCCGTCGCGGATGGTGTCCTGCCAGATCGTCGTATAGTCGAGGATCTTCTCGTGTGCAAGGAGCGCTCTTGACATCAGGGCGATATCGCGCGCACTTGTCAGATGCTTGGTGACGGTGTCGTCAAGGCCGTTGGTGTTTTCAAAGACCGTGTTCTTCATGCCGAGCTCGGCCGCACGCGCATTCATCCGACGGACAAAGGCCTCCTCACTCCCTGCTACGTGCTCGGCAAGAGCATAGGCGGCATCGTTGGCGCTGGCGATCACCACGCACTTCAAAAGCTCCTCAAGGCGCATGGTCTCCCCCGGCTCGAGGAAGACCTGGGAGCCGCCCATCCCGGCCGCCTCCTCGCTGACGCTCACCGTGTCGTCGAGAGAAACGCGCCCCTCGTCGATCGCCTCCATCACAAGCAAAAGCGTCATGATCTTGGTGACGGATGCCGGCGGAAGCGCCAGGTCAGCCTCCTTTTCATAGAGGACGGTCCCCGTAGCGGCATCCATCAGAATAGCGGATTTCGCCTCTAAATCAAAGGGATATTCATTGGCAGAAGTTGCGTTTGAAGAAAATGGGATCAAAGCAAGCACAAAGGCAAACGCAAGGATTACGGAACACAGCTTTTTCATGGTATACTCCCTCCCCGGATGTTCTATCACCAAGTATATGAGGGGAAGGAAGCAAAAATGTCGCCCTCCACCCGAGAATTCCCGGTGGATGTATTGATTTTCTTGCGCGTATATGGTATACTGTTTTGTAAGTATCCTGGAGGTAACGCCATGGCGGAGTATATGCACGATCCCCACGAGGAATATGAAGAAGCGCCCCCGAAAAGGAAGCGCTTCCGTTTGTTCGATACACAGCGTGAGGGCCCGGGTCTCGACACACCCGAGGCTCCCATCACCCCCGATCTCAAGGGGTTTTTCCGCTCCTTCAAGCGCAATTTCATGCGCCTTGTCCGAGTCAATCTCTTCACTCTTATCGGTAACTTCCCGGTTCTTTTTGCCCTGCTCGGCCTTTCGGGCCTCTTTAAGATCGGGTATATGACACCGGTTTCGGGGTATTTTGCCGATCTTCGGGCGCTGTGGCTTTTGGGCGGCGCTGATCCCGCGACGATGGCGCTCGTCGGTGCTGTCGGCGTGCAGATCCCCAACAGCGCTATGACGACCACCTCATACGTTCTTCTTGGGCTCTCGCTCCTGACCTTTTTGACCTTTGGTCTTGTCAAGGTGGGGACGACCTATATCATCCGCGCCCTTGTGCGTAATGAGCCCACCTTTATGATCGCAGATTTCTTCTATGCGGTCAAGCGTAACAAAAAGCAGGGCTTTTTCATGGGGCTCCTCGATCTTTTCCTCCTGCTCCTCGTGCCCGTCAACATCTTCATTCTCCTTGAGTCCACGGGTAACTTTTTCAACAGCATCGTTTTCTGGATGAATGTGATCATTGCACTTATTTATCTTTGCATGCGCCCCTACATTTATCTCCAGATGATCACATTTGACCTTTCGATCGCAAAGATCATCAAAAACGCCCTGATCTTTTCCCTTCTCGGCATCAAGCGCAACCTCATGGCCCTCCTTGGCGTTGCACTTCTCGTTCTTCTGATGGTCTTTTTGATCTTCGGTCTTGGTGGTGCGCTCCTGCCGCTCGGACTTGCCATGATCTTCATCCTCTTCTCTGCCGGCTCCTTTATGCACGCCTTTGCCGCGTGGCATAAGCTCGAGGAGATCATGATCGCCCCTCTTGAGGACGATCAGTCGTCTACACCGGAGGCCGAGGTTGAATAAGTCAACAGCTCGGAAACTGTAACAAATCGGTATCCTGCCGCGCTAAGGCGCGGCAGGATTTCTTTTAAGGCGGCCACCGTGTGGCATTCGCTTCCCCCATAATCGTGAAACAGGACGATCGAGCCCGGTGTGATATTCTTCATTACGTTTTTAACGATCTCGGCGGTGCTGACACCGGTCCAGTCCCTGGTATCGATGTTCCACAGCACGACAGATAGCCCACAGTCGGTCGCCGCGCGGCACACATCACCGCTGTAAACCCCGGCCGGGGGACGGAACACCGTTGGGGCGACGCCCGTGATGTCCTCGATCAGCTCCTCGGTCCTTGAAAGCTCACCGAGGAGTGCCCCCTTCTCCACGTGTGACAGCGACGGGTGGGAATAGGTGTGATTACCGATCTCATGCCCTTCCGCCACGGCGCGGACCGTCGCTTCTCCGTACAGCCTCAAATTCTTTCCTATAACAAAGAAGGTGGCCTTGGCATCGTGCTCTGCCAGCACATCTAAGATCCTGTCGGTCGTCTTCGGATGCGGCCCGTCGTCAAAGGTGAGGGCCACCACCCGTTCCTCGGTGGAGACCCGATGATAGACGGTGCCCTCCGCCGCATGGGCAATGCAAAAGAGGCACCCCGAGGCAGAGAGCCAGAGGGCCATCAGAACGGCGCCCAAGGGGGCAAGGCAGCTCCTATCTCGCATCCGATGCCACCAGCTCATCGAGCGTGCCAAAGCGGTAGCCAAGCTCGCGCCACTTGGCGATCAGCGTTGGCAGGATCGCCGCATTGGTGGCCGAGGTCGGGTGTAGGAGGATGATGGCCCCGTTGTGGGTATTGGCCATCACCTTCCGGATGGCATCCTCGGGGCTCGGCTGCTTAGCATTGTCCCAATCGGCATACGCAAAGCTCCAGAAGATCGTCTTGTAGCCGTTTCTTTGTGCGATCTTCAGATTTTCCTTACAGAAGCGCCCCTCGGGCGGACGGTAATACATAGCCATCTCCCGACCGATCCGCTCGCGATACAGATCACTGAGCGCCGTTAGCTCCTTCATAAATTCCATTTCATCGGTAATACGGCTCATATCCTTGTGGCGCAGGGTGTGGTTGCACACGAGATGCCCCTCCTCCGCCATGCGGCGGACGAGATCCTCGTTGCGCAGGATCAGGTTGTCAAGAATGAAAAAAGCGGCAGGCACCTCCTCTGCCTTCAGGGTGTTGAGGATCTTCTCAACATTCCCGTTTTCGTACCCGGCATCAAAGGTGAGATACAACACCTTCTCTTCCTCCCCGTCGCCGTGCCTGCGGTCTACATAATATCCGCCGTATTCCTCGACATAAGAAAATCTTGGGTCAAGCTCGGGCTGGCGATGCTCGCTGTTCCGCTTGACGTACCATCCGTCCCCGGCAGGGGATGCCCCCACAAGCGAAGAGAGCAGGATGGCGGCTATCAAAAAAATTGTCATGGTTCATCAACTCCTTTGTCTTTATTCTGTCGAGAAAAGAGCTGTCAAAACCCCGTGAAATACAGGAAAAACAATAAAAAAGCGGATATCGTGCGATATCCGCTTTTTCATTACTTGTACTTGCGCTTACGGGCCGCCTCAGCCTTCTTCTTACGCTTCACGCTGGGCTTCTCGTAGTGCTCTCTTTTACGCAGTTCGGCGAGAACACCGGACTTGGCGCACTGTCTTTTGAAACGACGGAGCGCGCTGTCAAGAGATTCATTTTCTTTTACTCTGACTTCAGCCATTCTTTATCCCTCCCCTCGCTGTCAGCAAGAGATAAAATCTCAAACATTAGTATTATACTTCCTTTTTTCGCCTTTGTCAATAGGATTTCTTATTTCTTAGCGAAAAAGTTTTCTGCGGCCTTCATCGTGTTGCAAAGGAGCATCGTGATGGTCATCGGCCCGACTCCGCCGGGGACCGGCGTAATGTGCGAGGCGACCTCGGCAACGCCGTCAAAATCCACATCCCCGCAGAGCTTCCCTTCCTCGTTGCGGTTCATGCCGACGTCAATGACCACGGCGCCGGGCTTCACCATGTCGGCGGTAATGACCTTGGCGCGCCCTACTGCCACAACCAGAATGTCGGCACGGCGTGTCACCTCGGCAAGATCGGGAGTTTTTGAATGACAGACCGTTACCGTTGCATTTTTCTCAAGGAGCAGGAGTGCCTGCGGCTTGCCGACGATATTGCTACGGCCGACGACCACCGCCGTGCGACCGGAGGGGTCAATGCCGTAGAAGCTGAGCAGCTCCATAACACCGGCCGGTGTGCAGGGGACAAAATCGTATTCTCCCGTCATGACGCCGCCAACATTCTGCGGATGGAAGGCGTCCACGTCCTTGCGGGGATCGATCGCCAGAATGACAGCCTCCTTTGAAATGTGCTTCGGCAGAGGGAGCTGTACCAGGATGCCGTGGATCGCCTCGTCGCGGTTCAGGGTGTCGATGAGCGCAAGCAGCTCCTCTTGTGTGGTGGAGGCATCCAGGGTGTATACGCGCGAGAGGAAGCCGACCTCCTCGCAGGCGCGGTGCTTATTTCTTACGTAGACCTGTGAGGCGGGATCCTCCCCCACCAGGATGACGGCGAGCCCCGGGACGATGCCGTGCGCCTCCCGGAAGGCGAGACACGCGGCACGGAGCCTTTCGCGTACCGAGGCGGAAACCGCCTTCCCGTCGATCAATGTTGCTTTCATTTTACTGTTCCTCGCTTGATTTGATTTCGCCGGCGGCGGTGCGGAAGGCCGTCTCCGTGCGCGTTTTCTTGATAGCATGATACACTAAGAGTCCGCCAAAGATCAGGAAGGAGAAGAAGCCGACAAGCGACGATATCTTCAAGAACCATTGCTCCCCGAAGACTCCGGCAAGGATATAGAGACTGTCGGTGCGGAGCTGCTCGATGAGCATCCGGCCGAAGCCGTACCACGCAAAGTACATAAAGGCGATCTGACCGTTGTAGCGCTTCTTTTTATAAAAGAGATTGATAAGGATAAAGCCGAGGAGATTCCAGAGCGACTCATAGATGAAGGTCGGGTGATAATAGTGCATGGCGCCGTATTCACCGTGGGCAAGTCCCATCCGGCAAAAGATGTCGGTTTCGCCGCCGTGCGCCTCGCCGTTCATGAAGTTTCCCCATCGTCCGATCATCTGACCGATCATAACAGCCGGGGCTACCATGTCAAAAAACTTTAAAAAATTGTACTTTTTTACTCGGCAGAAGATAATGATGGTCAGCGCACCGGCGATTACCCCGCCATAGATCGCAAGGCCGCCCTCCCATATCTTGAAGATGTCCCAAAAGCTGTCAAACAGCCGAAGGGAGGTAAGCACGAAGTAGAGGCGCGCCCCAAGAACACCGAAGAAGATCACAAAGATGCCAAGGTCGATCACATCGTCCGCAAGGACGCGCTCGTGCTTGGCACGGTAGAGCACGTAAAGTGTGGCAAGAATAATACCGGTCGTAATGATAATGCCGTACCAGGCGATCGGATGACCGAAGACGGTAAAGGCAACGCTGTTCAGTCGGAATTCCCCTATCCCGAGCCCCGGGAAGGAAACGCGTGTTATTCTAAGCATGGATCTCCTTCTTTCCTTTCATTGGATGTACGACAGCATAGGAAAGCCTGTCCTCGTTGAAAAAGTCCTTGGCCACCGCCATCGCCTCATCGAGCGTGATCGAGGTGAGAGCATCCCCCGTGGCAAACAGCTCGACCCCCTCGACTACCGCATCCAAAAGTGCGGTGGCGATCAGCTCGGTGCTGTCAAAATCCTTGATATATTCGGCGTAGTGAACGCGTCGGATGCGCTCAAAATCGGCTTCCGATGGCCGCCTCCCCCGGCGAATGTCGGAAAACTCGGTGCGCAGCTCCTCAAGGAGCACCATCGGCTCATCGGTAGCGGCGGTGATGAGAAGGTGCCCGGCCTTTCGGATCGATTCGTAGCCGGCTGAGAAATCATGGGAGATCAGCCCACGTTTATAGAGACGTTCAAAAAAGGGCGTGCTTTCGCCGAAATAGAGGTCGGCCAGAAGATTCAGTATCAGGGCTCGGCGCTCGCGCTCGACAGGAGAATCGGAAAGCCCCGTGTCCTTGATCCCCACACACAGCTTCGGTCTTGCGATATCCATGTGGAACTCATGGCTCTTTGCAAAGATCGCCTCCGGCTCCTCGGCCCCCTGGCAGAGTACCTCTTCGGCGGCGGTGGCCGCCGGGAGTGCCTTATCCACGACCCGAAGGACCGCCTCGGGTGTCACATCGCCGCATACGATCAGGATCATGTTTTCGGGACGGTAGAAGGCGCGGTGGCACCGCATCAGCACCTCGGGCGTGATCTCGCGGATCGAGTCACAGGAGCCGCAAATGTTTGTACGGATGCCGTGATTGGCGTAAAGCAGCTCCATGACTGCATAATAGAGGCGATTGGAGGCAGAGTCATCGTACATCTTGATCTCCTGTGCGATGATCCCCTGCTCCTTTTCGATGTTCTTTTCGGTAAAATACGGATGGAATACGCTGTCGATCAGGATCGCCAGCGGCTCCTCGACATCCCTTGTGGTAGAAAACAGATAGGATGTTACGTCGTTCGAGGTGTAGGCGTTTGCAGAGGCCCCCAGGGCGGCAAAGCGATCAAAGGTATCGACATGATCCTCGTTTTCAAACATTTTGTGCTCGAGGAAGTGCGCCGTGCCGTCCGGCACCGAGAGGAAGTCCTCCTCGGAGGCAAAGCGGAAGCGGTTATCGAGCGAGCCAAAGCGAACCGTCAGTGCGGCATACACCGTCGACAGCTTTTTTTCAAAGACATAGACGGTAAGCCCCGAGGGGTGAAGGATCTTATGGTACCGTTCCCGGAGGAAAGGATTCTGTATCAGGGTGGACTTATTCATCCTCGGTCTCCTCTCCCCCCTCCTGGCTTCCGCGCAGAAAATACACAGTATCCGGCAGTACGCGCTTGGCCACCCGCGCAAGGTCGCGCACGGTGACGCCATCCAGCGCCGCCGCCAGCTCATCGGGCGTTTGCAGTACACCGCGGAGGGCACGTACAAGATAAAAGCGGCGTAGTACCGCGGGCTCATCCTCTAAGGATGCCAGCTGGTTTTTCAGCATGCGGAGTGCCATATCCATCTCGTTTGCCGTGATCTTGCCGGCACGCATCCTACGGAGCTGACGGAGGATCTCTCGTACCGCGCGACGGCGATTTTTATTGTCGATCCCGGCCGATACAAACAGCAGTCCGGCTGCCATCTCCGCGCGCGAGCCGCAGGAATAGCAAAGGCTCAGCCGTTCCCGGACGTTAACAAACAACTTTGACGTCGGGGATTGGCTGTAAATGGCGTGAAACAGCATAAAAGCGGCCGCATCGGCATCGGAAAGCGTCACCCCGGTGCGGAAACCGAGGCAAAGCTTGCCCTGGAGCACGGAGGCACGCTCGGTAACGTGCTTCTTGCGCTCGGGTACGATCTGCCTCTCGGCGGTACGGACGGGGAGCGGATGACGGGTGACTCCGGCAAAGGCCTCGCGGATACGGGCGATGAGCCCTTCGGTATCCGCCGTCCCACAGTAGAAGATCTCAAAGCGCGCCTCGGTCAAAAGGCGGCGGTAGGCATCGTAGAGAGAGGCGGGGGTGATGCGCTCGATCTCCTCTTCACTTCCCCATTCATGGATGGCATAGGGCTCGCCCTCGCACATATGAGAAATACAGCGATTGAGTGCGTAGACCGCCTTGTTGTTCTGGAGCGAGCGGATCGCGTGGCACGCGTTCGTCTTCTCCCCCTCCACGTAATCGTCAAGAAACACACCCGTGGTCTTATCAATGCAGGGAGAAAACAAAAGCCCGAGGAGAAGCTCGGTCGCAGGGAGCAGAAGATCCTCGCCCTTCGGTACAAAATCACGGCGCAGGACATCCACCGTCAGGACAAGGACCTGGCTCTCCCCGATCTTGATCGTTCCCGACGAAAGATCGGCGGAATACAGCTCCTCCTGGCGTCGCACAAGGGCCGCCGCTGTCGGATAAGCACTGCTCCCACGGCGAAGCACGCGCGGCAGGAGCGCGATCCTCGAGGCATCGGCCTCATTCGTCAGGGGAACCGTCAGATAGAGGGTGAGCTGCTCGGTCTTGAATTTATCGGTGGGTATGGTAGTAAAATAGATCTCGTTTTGTAGTTCTGTTCTTTCAATTTTCATAGAGTACACGGGGATGGCACTAGCTGCAGGCCACCTCTGCCACAATGGCACGCATCGTGTCGAGCTTTGCCAGCATATCCTTTGCAAGGCGGAGCTGGCAACGGGCGCGCACAAGGTTGTGCCCTTCAAAATTCACTTTAAAATAATGGTCGCCGAGAAGATAATCGTCAAGGAAGCGCGAGGCAAGCTCGACCGTGATCGTGAGCGCCCCGAGCGCCATGGTATCGATCTCCCCGGGGGTCAGAGAGTCCTTGGTGTACTTGATGAACCCCTCGGCAAAGGCACGGAATTTGTCAAGATCCAGGGAAACCAGCGAGAGATCCGCCTCATCCTCGGCCGCCGTGCTCGCCGCAAAGCGGACGGCATCGCCGAAGTCATGCATGGCAAGGCCGGGCATGACCGTGTCAAGATCGATCACGACAAGCCCGCGCTTGGTGGTCCTGTCAAACAACACATTATTGATCTTTGTGTCGTTGTGGGTCACGCGCAGGGGGATCTTCTTTGCCTCCAAAAGCTCGGAAAGGCGGCAGGCAATCGGCGCCAGCTCTCTCAGCGAGGCGATCTCCTCCGTAACCTCGGCCGCGCGTCCCATCGGATCCTCCTCTACATGCATAAAGAAGGTCTCAAGCCGCTTTTTGGTGTTGTGAAACTCGGGGATCGTCTCAAATAAGAGCGAGGCATCAAAATCGGAGAGCTGCATTTGGAATTGACCAAAGGCCTCCCCGGCGTTGCGGAGCACCTCAAGGCTGTCGCAGGTGTTATAGGAGAGCGCGGGGATGAAGGTATAGAGGCGCCAGAAGGAGCCATCCTCGTTGTCAATATAATAATTGATGCCCTCTGCCGTATGATGGAAATGCAGAGACACCTGCCCTTCGGCGATTTTATTCCGTATATGCGAGGTCACAAGATCAATGTTCCGCATGATCTCTGCCGGATGCTTGAACACATAGGGATTGATCCTTTGTGCCACGTAAGCCTTCACAACGCCGTCGGGACGGCGATAGGTGAGCTTATATGTACTGTTGATGTTACCGTCGGTGATGGTGGTTATCGAATAGAGGGAGCCTTCAATGCGGAAAATATGGCTGATCTCTTTGAGCTTTGCTTCAAGGTCGCTGTTGCGCATAGGGGGATCCTCCTTATTATAACTATACAAAGTATATTATATAGCAAATACCGGCTTTTTGCAACACCTTTTTGGAAAAGATAGGGAAAAAGCCGCACAGGGTGCGGCTTTTTCCTAGGCCTCCATCTGCCGTGCAAGAAATCCTGCGGCTGTTTGGATGAGCTTAGTCTCAATTCCCTCGGCAAGCTTTCCCTCGTCCTCTTCCCCGTGACGGAGAGAGCACACAGCGCCGATGATGTCGCCGCCGGCGAGGATGGGCATGGCACAGCTGATATAATGCGAGCCGCCATCGTCGATGACGCGGAGGCGCTCCTGCCCCTTGCGGTACGTGTAGAGCGTGCGTGATTCGATGATGTCCTCAAGCTCCTCGGAGATCGCCTTTTCGAGATACTCCTTTTTAGGGACACCGGCGGCCGCGATGATCGCATCACGGTCGGTCACGATCACGGACAGTGAGCAGGTCTTTTGCAGTGTCTCGGCGTATTGCGCGGAGAAGGCGGCGAGCTCGCCGATGGGGGAATACTTCTTGAAGATGACCTCACCCTCGCGGTCGGTATAGATCTCGAGGGGGTCCCCCTCGCGGATGCGCATGGTGCGGCGGATCTCCTTCGGGATCACCACCCGTCCAAGATCGTCAATACGGCGCACAATTCCTGTTGCTTTCATATATTATAAATCTCCTTGCTTTTGCAAACGGTGATGTTAGTATTTGTGCTTTGTGGCAGATTATACTGTCGGGGGGTGTATTTTCGTTTTTTGTATGCTATACTCATCTCGAGGTGAATACCGATGAAAATTACAAAAATCAAAGGAAACGACACGATTTTTCCCTATATTTCCTACACACCCGACGCGATCCCCGTTCATCCCGCACTCTTGAGTACCATTCACGCCGCGCGCCTTCTGTGAGGAGCCCCTTACGTGGCTGCTGTCCAAAACAAAAAACGCCGTAACCGTACGGCGCTCTTATAACAGTATGAAAAAAGAGGAAAGCCGCGGCTTTCCTCTTTTTTGTCGGATCATTCCTCTTCAGCCTCGTCGGCGGCCTCCTCAGCCTCCTCCTCAGCGGTCTCGTCGAGCTCATCCTCGGCAACCTCGTCAAGCTCCTCGAGCTCTTCGATCTCCTCGGCCTCCTCATCCTCCTCGTCGTACCCGATACCGAAGGCATCCTGGATCTCATCAGCGAGCTCCTCGACACCGTCGATCACGTTGACAAAGGCACGGGCAAAGGCCTCACCGCTCGTCAGGAATTCTACGGGCAGCGAGTAGGCCAGGCAAAGGTGCTCCTCGTCCGCCATTACGGTAAGGGCGGAATTGCGGTTAAGATCGTTGATAAAGCGGTAAAGCTCGAGCTCATCGACCTCGGGAATATCACAGTAATCCACAAAGAAGTAGATCGAGCCCTCGGCCTCGCAGGTCGCTACGATATCGTAGGGGAAAACGCCGTCCTCACCCACAACGGGGAAGGTGATCGCCGTGATGCTCTCATCGGCGCCCAGGTTCTCGCCAAAGGTCACACCCTCGATCTCATGCTCCTCGAGCCAGGCCTTGAACTCTGCCAAAAGCTTTTCAAATTCCATAATCTTCTCTCTTTTCTGTAAAAAAATAGGACCTTGCGTTTACTACATTCTATCATGCATCCTCGGAAAAGTCAATCATTTTCCGAAAACAGCCGTTACTTTTCCTCGCGAGGCAGTACTCCGGGCGAGGGGAGCTTCGACTTGCGGCACTTTTCGAAGGCAGACACCGGCTTCTCATCAAAGTTGAATTCCACCTCAGAGAGCTTGTGCTTCGGCTTGATCGTCATAAGGGCGGTGCCTGTCGAGGTGCGTGTCGATTTGATGGGGATCAGCGAGGATTTGATCAGAAGCTTGCGCTTTTGACTGTCGATCAGGAGAAGATCGCGCGGCGCATCCTCGTATACCGCGGCCACGATCGGCGAGGCCCCCGAGAAGACGGCCGTCTGGCGGCGGCGCGTGGTCTTGACCTGATACCGATCCATCGGCACGCGGAGCCCCTTGCCGTTCTCAAAAATGAAGATCACATTGTGCTCTGGCTCATAGCTGTGGAGCGCCTTCATGAGGATCGGATGCTCGTCCTCGTCCATGTTGAGCTTGGCCGGCAGATATTCTCCGAGGGCCGAGGCCTTGACGGGATCAAAATCGGCGGCACGGGCACGGTAGAGCTGAGCCTTGTTTGTAAAGAAGATCAGCTCGCACTTGTTGTCGAGATCCTCCGAGAAGAGGATCTTATCTCCTTCCTTCAGCTTCTGCTCGTCGTTGCCGCGCAAGGACTGCACCGTGATCTTCTTGAAGTAGCCGTCCTTTGTCATCACAAAGCGGGCATCGTAGTTTTCCTCGAAGAGCTCGTCGTCATCCATGCGAACGACGTCTCCCTCGTCAAGCAGAAGGGTCTTTCTCGGCTTACCGTATTTCTTTTTGATCTCACGGAGCTGATCGGCGATCGCGCCGCGGAGCTTGATCTCATCGGCAAGGAGAGCTTCAAGCTCGGCGATCTCACGCTGGATCTCCTCAATCTCGGTCACGCGGTTGGTGATATATTCACGGTTGAGGTTGCGCAGCTTGATATCGGCAATGTACTCGGCCTGTACCTTCGAGAGCGAGAAGCCGGCCATCAGATTGGGGATAACATCGGCATCGTGCTCGGTGGTGCGGATAATGCGGATCGCCTTGTCGATATCCAAAAGGATCGCGGCAAGACCAAGGAGCAGGTGGAGCTTGTCGCGCTTCTTCCCGAGATCAAATTGGATCTCGCGGCGGAAGCACCCGATGCGGAAGCGGATCCATTCCTTCAGGATGTCCACGACCCCCAGCTGGCGCGGCATTCCGTCGATCAGCACGTTGAAGTTGCAGTCAAAGTTGTCTTCAAGGTCGGTGAGACGGTACAGCTTTTGCATCAGCTTCTCGGGATCAACGCCGCGGCGCAGATCCAGCGTGAGCTTAAAGCCGTTGAGGTCGATCGCATCGCGTGAATCTGCCACCTCCTTGAGGCGGCCGCCCTTGATGAGATCGGCGATCTTGTCCATGATCGATTCGATGCTGGTCGAATAGGGGATCTCGAGGATATCAATGCTGTTATTGGCCTTGTCGTATACATACTTAGCACGGAGCTTCACCGCTCCCACGCCCGTCTCGTAGATCTTGCGCATCTTTTCGCGGTCATAGATCAGGAGGCCGCCCCCCGAGAAGTCGGGGGCACGCACAAGGTCAAGGATGCGATCCACCGAGGTATTCGGATTCTTGAGGAGGGCGATCGTGCCGTCACAGATCTCCGCCAGGTTAAAGGAGCAGATCGAGCTCGCCATACCGACTGCAATACCGAGGTTCGGTGAGATCAGGATATTCGGGAAGGTCGTCGGCAGGAGCGTCGGCTCCTGCATGGTGTTATCGTAGTTCGGGACAAGATCCACGGCATTCTTGTCAATGCCACGGAACAGCTCGTTGCAAAAGGAGTCGAGCTTGACCTCGGTATAACGCGAGGCGGCATAGGCCATATTCTTGCTGTACTGCTTACCAAAGCTCCCCTTCGAATCCACAAAGGGATGGAGGAGGGCCTCGTTGCCGCGCGTCAGGCGCACCATGGTCTCATAGATGGCGGCATCGCCGTGAGGATTGAGGCGCATCGTCTGTCCGACGACGTTGGCGCTCTTGGTGCGGGGCCCTGTCAGAAGCCCCATCTTATACATCGTATAAAGGAGCTTTCTGTGCGAGGGCTTAAAGCCGTCGATCTCCGGGATCGCACGCGAGATGATTACCGTCATAACGTACGGCATATAGTTCTTTTCGATCGTCTCGGTGATCGGCTGATAGGTGATCTCCGCCTCCTCCTGAGGATACTCTGCCATATCGTTTTTCTTTTTTGCCATGCTTAAACTCCGGTCATAATGTAATGATGTGATGTGCCGCAGCGCGGATCATGCGATTGTAGAGGGCAAGCCCCAGCCCACGGGGTGGCGGCAGAGGTGCGTATATGGCATCGTACTGACCGCAATCACAGTCGCGCAGGAGGGAAAAGAGGCGCTTTGCCAGCCAAAAGAGGTCTTCCCTTTCGCCAACGGGGATCGGATGCGCATTTCTGAGCGTCGCAAAGACATCGGCATCCCCCGTATAGCAAAGCACGGCAAGGCGTCCTCTGATGCCATTAAGGTATGCTGCAGCCGCCTCGGGTGCCCCGTCCAGAAGATAAAAGGGCGTATGGGGGGCATAGTGCTTGTACTTCATCCCGGGCGAAAGGACGGTCTCACCCTCCTTGAGGGCACCGAGAACCGCATCGGCGATCGTCACCTTGGCACCGATGGCGGCAAGATCGTCGGGCGTGATGGCGCCGGGGCGCAGGAGCGTCAGGCTCCCGTCCTCCTCGATCTTTACGATCGTGGATTCAAGACCGATGTCCGAATCCCCACCGTCGAGGATCATATCAACGCGCCCCTCCATATCGTCACGCACGTGGCGCGCATTGGTGGGGGAAGGACTGCCGGAAAGGTTGGCCGAGGGGGCGGCGATCGGAACGCCGGCCGCACGGATCAGCTCGCGCGCCGCAGGATGCGCGGGACAGCGCACCGCTACCGTCGGGAGCCCTGCACGCACGGCGAGGGGAACGCTCGCCTTTGCCTTGAGAACGACCGTCAGGGGCCCGGGCATAAACGCCTCGGCCAGGCGGTAATAGAGCGGTGTTGTTTCGGTATAGCGCTCGGCCTCCTCGGGGGAGGCGATATGTATGATCAAGGGGTTATCGGAGGGGCGCCCCTTGGCGGCATAGATCTTCTCTGCCGCCTCGCCCCTTGTGGCATCGGCACCGAGACCGTAGACCGTCTCGGTGGGAAAGACCACAAGCCCACCTTGGCGCAGGAGCTCGCCTGCACGAAGGAGTGCTGCGCGGTCCTTGTCGACAAGGGGGTCGGATAGCGAGATGAATTCTGTTGTCATAGCGATTGCTTCTTCATTTTTTCGGCGGTATCCGCACGCACCAGGGCATCGATCATTTCGCCGATATTTCCGTTCATAAAGGAATCGAGAGAATAGAGCGAGAGGCCGATCCTATGATCGGTGATGCGCCCCTGCGGATAGTTGTAGGTGCGGATCTTCTCGCTGCGGTCGCCGCTCCCTACCTGGCTCTTGCGCTCGGCGGCGATCTCGGCATCGCGCTCGCGGCGCTTGATGTCGTAGAGCTTTGTGCGGAGCATACGGAGGGCCGCCTCCTTGTTCTGGAGCTGGCTCCGCTGTGTCTGACAGTACACGACGATCCCCGTCGGAATATGCTGAATACGTACGGCCGATTCGGTCTTGTTGATATGCTGACCGCCGGCACCCGAGCTTTTCATCGATTCGATCACAAGCTCCGAGGGGGCGATCTCGATCTCAATATCCTCGACCTCGGGCAGAACAGCCACCGTCACCGTCGAGGTCTGGATGCGCCCCTGCGACTCGGTCTCGGGCACGCGCTGGACGCGGTGCACGCCGCTTTCAAACTTAAAGCGTGCAAAGCACCCCTCGCCAAGAATACGGAAGGAGATCTCGCGGAAGCCGCCGAGCTCGGTCTCGTTCACGCTGACGGGGTCGAGCGTAAAGCCCTGCCCCTCGGCGTACATACGGTACATCCGGTAAAGATCGGCCGCAAAGAGCGCCGCCTCTTCCCCACCGGCACCGGCGCGAATCTCCATGATCACATTGCGCTCGTCGTCCTCGTCTTTCGGCAGGAGGAGCTCGCGGATCCGCTCAGCTACCGCCTCCGCCTCCCGGTGCTTATCGGCCGCCTCCTCCTCAGCAAAGGCGCGGAGGTCGGCATCGGCGGAGGGATCGGTGGCAAGCAAGCGCGCCTCCGCCACCTCTCTCTCAAGAGTGCGGAAGGCGCGGTACGCGTCCACCAAGGGAGAGAGGCGGTGATGCTCCTTGGTCAGCTCGCGGTAGGCGCGGATATCGGCGAGGACGTCCTCGGCACCGAGGCGCGCCTCGATCTCCTCAAAACGCGCAACGACCGCCGTAAGGTCATCAAACATAGCTCAGCGGCAAAATGCCGAGAAGGCCTCGTGAAGGGCGTAAAGATCGGCCTTAGAGATGATCTCGTAGGGGGCGTGCATCGAAACGACCGGGAGCCCAAGGTCAACGGTATCGATGTTCTGCTCGGCAATGAACATGGCCACGGTCCCACCGCCGCCGATGTCCACCTTGCCAAGCTCGGCCGCCTGCCAGGTAACGCCGGCCTCCGAGAAGAGGCGGCGCACACGCCCCACATACTCGGCCGAGGCATCGTTTGAGCCCGACTTGCCGCGCGAGCCCGTGAATTTGCTCATGGCGGGGCCGTGCGAGATCAGGGCACTGTTGCGCTTTTCGTACACCTCGGGGAAATTCGGGTCGTAGGCCGCATTCACATCGGCCGAAAGGCAGGCCGAGGCGTGGCGCACGGCGCAGGGATTCTGCCCGAGGGCCGAGGAGATGCTGTCAATAAGATCGGCAAAAAGACGGCAGCACATGCCGGTATTGCCGTTGCTCCCGATCTCCTCCTTATCGGCAAGAAGAACGAAGAGAGTCTTCGCCTCGTCCTGACAGGAGAAGAGCGCCGTCAGGGCGGGATAGGCACAGCAGCGGTCGTCGTGCCCGTAGCCCACGATAAAGGCGCGGTCAAAGCCGACATCTCTCGCACGCTCGGCCGGCACGGCCGAAAGCTCGGCACTCACGAAGTCCTCCTCCGTGATACCGTATCTCTCGTTCAAAAGGCGCAGGACGTTGTATTTGATCGCCTCGCCCTCCTTGCCATCGGGCACGGGAATACCGCCGACAAGGAGATTGAGATCCTCGCCCTTAATGGCCTGGCCGAGGGGCTGCTTGGCCTGCTCCTGCCCGAGATGGGGCAAAAGATCGTTGATATAAAAGACGGGATCGGAGGGATCCTCACCGATCGTCACGCGGATGTGCTCACCGTCAGCACGGACGATCACACCGTGCAGGGCCAGGGGGAGCGCCGTCCACTGATACTTTTTGATCCCCCCGTAGTAATGGGTCTTGAAGAAGGACATTCCGCTGTCCTCGTAGAGGGGATTTTGCTTTAAATCGATGCGCGGCGAATCGACGTGCGCGGCCAAAATACGGAAGCCACTCTCGGAAAGGGGCTCGGTACCGATGCGGAAGAGGTAGATCCCCTTCCCCTTGTTCACAAAATACCGCCTATCCCCGGGCTTTAAGGCATCCCCGAAGCCATAGGGGGTAAAGCCGGCCTCCTTGGCCATCCTGAGGGCATTTTCGGTAGCCTCGCGTTCGGTCTTGGAGGCATCGAGAAATTGCTTATAGCCCTCGGCGTACGAGAAGATGGCCTTCATCCGCTCATCGTCGGCTTCCTTATAGATACACTTCTTTTCCGCAGTCAGGTCCGCGTATTTGTTCTCAGTTTCCATTTGATCTTTCCTCCGCGATCGTTCGTATATGTTGTATGAGTCGGTTCGTCTCGTATAGCAGCTCCGCAACGGTGCCGTTGTTTATGAGCACCGCATCGGCTCTCCTAGACAGGATATCGTCCCCGAGCTGTGCCCCGATGCGTGCGGCGGCCTCCTCCTCGGTCAGCCCATCCCTCGCGGCAAGGCGACGGAGGCGAAGCCGGCGCTCGGCAAGGACGGCCACCACAAAATCGCATTCGCGGTCAAAGCCCGATTCGAGCAAGAGGGGCGCATTCACAACGGCCATGAGGGCACCGCCCTCCGCTATAGCGGCAAGGCGTTCTCTCAACACACGGAGCACCTCTCCGTGCGTTAAACGGTCAAGGTCAGCCTTTGCCGCCTTGGCCTCGTCTTTATCGCCAAACACGATCCTCCGCAACGCTACGCGGTCAAGGGCGCCGTCAGGCCGCAAGATCCCGTCCCCAAAGCGCGCGGCAAGCGCCGCCGTCAGGGGAGACGGTCGATCCACCATCTCATGATACACGGCATCCGCATCGATAACGGGGATCCCTGCCGCCAGAAAGGCATCGGCAACGGTGTTTTTTCCCGTTCCGCTTCCACCGCAAAGACCGATCGTAAGCATATGGGCCGCTCCTGTAAACAATTATTATTGTAATTATACTACATTTTTCCGCTATTGTCAAGGAAAGGGGCGTCGCAACGGGGAAAAAAGAACGCCGAAGGGCCGGAAAAGATTTCCCTCCACTTCCTTGACTTCGCTTTCGGGATATGGTATACTTATTGGGTAGATACAAAAACCGTCGGTGGAGGGGTGCGCATGAAGACCGTAGCGATCATCAGCGAATTCAACCCCTTTCATAACGGCCACCGCTATCTTGCGGATGAAGTGCGCCGTCACTTCGGCGAGGATACCTGTATCATTGCCCTGATGAGCGGTAATTATACCCAACGCGGCGATGTTGCCGTGGCGGATAAATTCACCCGTGCCGCCGCCGCAGTCAGCGGTGGGATCGACCTTGTCCTTGAGATCCCCTTCCCCTATTCGGTCTCAAGCGCGGAGTTCTACGCCAACGCCGGCGTATCGATGGCCGCCTCCCTCGGTATTGTCGATGCTCTCGCCTTCGGGAGTGAATCCGGTGATATCGGCGCCCTTTCGGCCGTCGCCGGGAACCTTGCAGCACCCGCGTTTGCCACCGCTCTTGAAGCGGCCCTTGCCGCCTCACCCGAGGAGGGACACGCCACTCTCGTGCAAAGGACCTACGCCGCCCTGTACGGCGATGACGGCGCCGCGCTCCTCTCTATGCCGAACAATATTCTGGCGATCCGCTACCTTATGGCCAACCGTCGCCTCCCGTCGCCGCTTGAGGTCTTCACCGTCAAGCGTCTCGGTGGCTATCACGATACATCACTCTCCGCGGTCGCCTCGGCCACCGCGATCCGCGCCGCGCTTGACCGCGAGGACGGTACGGCGTATGCCGCTATGCCCCCGTCAGCGGCCGCCCTTCTGCGCCGCTCTTTCGAGGCCGGGCAGGCTCCCGCGCGCCTTGACCGCCTCGGGAGCATCCTACTTTCGTTTTTCAGACTCGCTCCGTGCCACGAGGGGGACGACGTCGGCTATCGCCTGCACGCCGCCGCTCTCCGCGCGGCCGACTTTGAAGAATTCATAACGCTTGTCGCTACCAAACGCTACACCAACGCCAACCTGCGCCGCGCCATCTGGCACCGCTTTTTCGGTATCACCTCAGCCGATCTTCGGTCGCCTCCGGCGTATACGCAGGTCCTCGGCACCAATGCCAAAGGCCGTGCGGCCCTCCGCCGCGCCTCGCGCTTATCGTCGCTCGCGCTTCTCACCAAGCCTGCGGACGGGCGCGCCCTCCCGGGGGAGGCATCACGCCAGGCGGCGGTCTCTCAGCGCGCCGACCTCCTTTATCCCTTAGCCATGCCCGTTCCCGTAGCGGGTGACTCGGCGATGAAGGCGGCCCCCTATTGCGAGAAATAGCGAAATTTCGCGACCGATTTTGCGCGTCTCCTTTTGTCGAATGAATTGACAATTTTTGGTAGGCGTGATAGGATGGTCAGTGAAAAGGACAGGCAGTCATTTTCAATATTTGAAAGGAGCACACATGGAAGCAATCGGCATCCAAGGCAAGTACCTCGAGTACAAGGGCAAGCCCCTTGTCCGCCAGGGGAACGAGCTGTATTACGGCGATATGTCCGAGCCCAACTATCTGTTTTTGATGATTATGAACGAGGTTGAGGATGCGACCCTCAACACGAAGCTTCCCGGCAAGGTGATGATCCAGATCCTCCCTACTGCCGGTGGCTCGCCCGTCAAGCAGAAGGTCGTGGATGGCCTCTTTGAAGCCTTCGATTTGGGGACTGCCTGGCTCGAAAGAGCAAACAAATAATCCGAGTTTTCCTTTTCAATTGCCGGTCAAACGACCGAGGAGGTAGCAATTGTGAAGAAGAACCAGCATCCATCCCCCCTTCCCTACAAAACGGTATTCGCATGTCTATCCACCCTCCTTTTGCTCGTACTGCTCGCCTCGTGTGAAATGCAGTCGATCGTCGGGAATTGGCGGAATGACGGTGCGGATACCGTTTATCATTCTCTCGAGGTAACAACGACTCTTCAAGCGACAACGACAGAGCCGCCGGTGACGGATCCGCCCGTGACCGAGGCGCCGCCCCCGGTGACGACCGCCCCTCCCCCCGTGACAGAGCCCCCCGAGGAGACCGCGTATCTCCCCCTTATAGGCCTTCCCTGCTCTCCGAGCGTTGCCGCCCTGCGTCCGCTTTCCTTTTGCACAAGGAGCGCCGCCGGCGCCGTGATCGCGGCGGCCGATCTTGTGATCGAGGCCCCCACCGAGGCATCATCGACCCGTCTTCTTTTGATGAAAAGCGGCGGGCTTTCGCTCTTTGAAGACTGCGAGATCGCCTCGATCCGCCCCTATATGGCGGCGCTGTCTCACGACTTTTTTGGCCTCTCGGTCTACCGTGGAACCTCGGATATCGGGCGTGAAAGCGCAAGCTTTCTTTACGAAACCGTCGATCTTTCGCTCGTTTCGGTCAAGGAAGAGGCCGCAGCGCTCGATGCCGCCATTCAAGAGGCGGGGCATCAAACCGTGATCTCGGGCACGATCGCCCTGCCGTATACCCTGTGCGATATCGGCAAAACGACAACGCCGACCGAGGCCACCTCGACCTATGTCTCGATCCCCTATAATTCCACCGCCGCCACCGCCTTTACTTACGATCCACTCGCCAAGTCCTATACCATGCGCTCGGGACCGGCGCTCCGCGAGGGGAGCACTGCCCTCCCTGCCTTCAAGAACCTTTTGATCCTCTTTTTCGATTCCACGCGCCGTGTCGGGCGTGACGGCGTTGAGCTCACCCTCGATACCGAGCTCGGCGGCACCGGCTATTATGTTACCGAGGGGGGCGTTGTGAGCGTTTTCTGGCGGCGCGACCCCGTCACCTCCGGGCTCTGTATCACCGATACGGACGGTGTCGCCATCACCGTCAACCGCGGCAAGACCTATCTTGGCATGACCACCTACGAGCACCGTGATCGTCTCATTCTCAATTAAAAAAGGACGGAGAACTCTGTTCTCCGTCCTTTTTTATAAGGATCAGTCGTTCGGATAGCCGTCGGGATTCTGGCTCTGCCAGCGCGCGGCATCCACGCACATTCTCTTGATGTCGTACATGGCACGCCAGCCAAGGACCGACTCGGCCTTCTCGGGATTGGCGTAGCAGGCGCCGATGTCGCCGGGGCGGCGAGGAGCGATCTCGTACTTCACAGGGCGGCCCGAGGCCTCCTCAAAGGCCTTCACGACCTCAAGCACCGAATAGCCGTTCCCCGTACCGATATTGAAATAATCGATCCCGCGGAAGCTCTCGGTAAAGTCGAGGGCCGACAGATGCGCACGGGCAAGATCGACCACGTGAATGTAGTCACGCACACCGGTGCCGTCGGGCGTATCGTAATCGTTACCGAAGACCTTGAGGCAAGCCAGCTTGCCGAAGGCGACCTTCGAGATGTAGGGCAAAAGGTTGTTCGGGATGCCACAGGGGTCCTCACCGATCAGACCGCTCTCATGAGCGCCGATCGGGTTGAAGTAGCGCAGGATGGCGACCGAGAACTCGGGGACCGCCACCGTCACATCCTTCAGAATGCGCTCGATCATCAGCTTGGTCTCACCGTAGGGATTGGTGGTCGAAAGCGGAAAATCCTCCGAGATCGGAACGCTCTTCGGCAGACCGTACACCGTCGCCGAGGAGGAGAACACGATGCGATACACGCCGTGCGCGATCATCTCCTCGCAGAGGTTGAAGGTCCCCGTCAAATTGTTGTGATAATACCGCAGAGGAATGCTCACCGATTCCCCCACCGCCTTAAGACCGGCAAAGTGGATCACAGAGTCGATCTCGGGGTGTGCATCAAACACACGGGCGAGCGCCGCACGGTCAAGCAGATCGACCTCATAAAAGGTCGGGCGCTTGCCGGTGATGGTCTCGATGCGGTCGAGAACACAGCGCTTACTGTTGCAAAGATTATCAACGATAATGACCTCTTTGCCGATCCCGAGGAGCTCCACCACGGTATGCGAGCCGATAAAACCGGTACCGCCGGTAACTAAAATAGCCATAACCCATCCTCCTTAGCAAAAAAAGAGCGAACCGCTCTTTTTTTACTGTTATCAATTATTCAGCAGCGTATACGCTGACACGCTTCTTATCCTTGGTAACGTGCTCAAACTTGACCGTGCCGTCGATAAGCGCAAACAGCGTATCGTCCGAGCCAAGGCCAACGTTCAGGCCGGGGGCGATCTTCGTGCCGCGCTGACGGACAAGGATGTTGCCCGCAGTCACGAACTGACCGTCCGCACGCTTCACACCGAGGCGCTTGGATTCGCTGTCACGGCCGTTTTTGGTAGAACCAACGCCCTTTTTGTGGGCAAAAAACTGCAAACTGAGCTTCAGCATCTTCTCTTCCTCCATATTGTGTTGGGGCTTACATCGGTCGCTCGATCACATCCACCGAGAGGTAATCGTAATACTCCTCGATGAGATCGTTGAGCTGATAGTAGTAAGCCATGATAAGACCGGACACGGCAAACCGCTTGCTTTCGTCCTCCTCGTATGCCGGGAGAGCGCCCTTCGCGATCAGTCGGATGTCGGTAGTCTCCTCGTCGATCGTATACTCGACGTCGGATGCGTAGGAGACCTCAATGGCATTGATGATAAGCATCGTCATTGCCGAGAGTGCCGAGCAGAGGACGTCGTCCCCCGATTCACCGTATCCGGTGTGGCCCTGCTCCTCAAATCCGTAAAAGACTCCGTCGGTCTTATAAAAGACGATCTTGGTCATACTTACGCGTTGATCTTCTCGATCTGGACCTTGGTGTAGAACTGCCGATGACCGATCTTCTTCTTCTCGTTCTTCTTCGGCTTGTACTTCATAACGTAGATCTTCTTACCCTTGTCCGTCTTGATGACGTTCGCGGTAACGGTAGCACCCTCAACATAAGGAGTGCCGGCCTTGAAGTCCTCGCCGGAGACGGCAAGCACCTTGTCAAACGTCACGGTCTCGCCATCCGCCACATCGAGCTTCTCGATGAAGATGACATCACCCTCGTTGACCTTGTACTGTTTTCCACCCGTTTCGATAACTGCAAACACAGAAAAGCACCTCGCTTTCTTTCATAATCGCTACGCAAGGCGGCACGAAGCACTTACGGCCTTGCAATATGCGTCAATATATTATATAACTTTCCCCTTGGCTTGTCAAGGGATATTTTCAAAAATCCGAAGATTTTTTCAAAGAAAGCGATTTCTGTCTCACTCGCCCTTGGCGATGCGGTCAAGCTCGGCAAGATAGGCGGTAATATCGACCTCGGTGCCCTCGGCCTGGAGGCGCTCGAGCTTATAGTAGTCCCGATCCTCACGGGAGAAGATATGTGCGATCACGGTGCCAAAATCGAGCAGGATCCACGTGGCGGTATCACGCCCCTCAACGTGTGCGGCGTGCACGCCACCCTCCTCCAGCTTGTAGCAGGCCTCATCCGCAAGCGCGCGGACGTGCGTCGTCGAGCGCCCGGTGCAGATCACGTAATAATCGGTAATGATGGTGTGATCCTCCACGTGATACAGCCTGACATCAAAGCCCTGCTTTTCGTAAAGGGCGCGCACCGTCTCGAGGGCGAGCTCATAGGGCGACACGGCGGTAAGATCGATCTTTTCCTTGTTTTCCATGGTATTTCCTCACTTTTGTTTGGTCTTTACATCAAGATCCCCGATCGTATCCTCGGTGTATACCGTATACGAGCAGTTCTTGTCATGATAGATATTTTTGAAGCTGAGCCGTGCCTCGTCAAGCAGAGCTCCGTGGGCATCAAAGGGCTCTTTGGCGCCGAAATAAAGGCTCATTACCTCGGCCGCCGACGGGTGGTTGGCCACATAATACCAGCGCCCGTCCTCCTCCCCGTAGGTGGCCTCGCCGGGGAGAGTAAGGAGCCGAGCACGCAGGCCTTCACGCTCACGGAGCACGGTTTTTGCGTAGGCGATCCCCTCGGAAAGCGGCATATCGGTCACAAGGCTCGGGTACACCTTCGGGACGAGAGTGAGCATCGCAGGGAGCGTGAGCTCGCTCTTGGCCTTGCGGTATATTGCCATAAGAAGGAGCTTCTGGGCATCCATCCGCCCAAGATCCCCCTCCACATACGCCGAGCGGAAGCGGATAAAGCGCAGGGCCTCCTTGCCCCCGAGGAGCTGCTCTCCGGCAGGTATCTCGTGATAGGTGTCGCCCTCACGGTACCCGATGGGCGCCGGGAGCGAGACCGAAACGCCGCCGAGTGCATCCACAAGCGCCGCAAAGGCCTCGGTCCCCACCGCGGCAAAGCGATCCACCGTGATCCCAAAGCAGCGGGAAAGCTCGTCGCACAGCGCGCCGAGCGCCTCCTCGCGTGACATTCCGCGGGCAAGGTACGTGGGATAGAGACCGTTCAGCTTTCCCGCATACCCTTCGGTATGAAAATAGGTATCGCGCGGGAGCTGGAGCACCGTGATCCCTGTACTTTCGGGATCCAGCCGCACCAGCATGAGAACATCGGTATTCGCGGCCGCATCGTCAAAGCCGGCCACAAGGCACGTCAGCGCCCCCTCCGCGGCAGAGGCCTCACGGCTCTCCTTGGCCGCAGGCACAAAAACCGCCGCCAGAAGCGACACCGCCATAAGACAAAAAATCAAACTATATCCGAACCTTCGCATAGTACACCTCACCTTTATGACTAGTGTGGCGCAAAGGTCGGTAATTTAGCAAAGATAGTTTTACTATTCGCGGAGAATACTGTCAAACCACGCGATGGCCTCGGTCGTCCGCGAAAATACGGTGCCGCCGCGCGCCGTCACCTCGTCCACGGTCATCGCTAAGGCACGGCGCACGGTCCTATGCAGATGGCGGAGCTTGTCGCTTGCCGTCTTGTAGCCACGGAGGAAGTCCTCGCGCAGTGCGCGGCATTCGGGATAGGTACGGGTCGGCTCGATATAATCGGCAAGATATAAGAGCTCGTCAAACACCGTCATCTCGCGTGCACCCGTGGTATGCCGCTCGATCGCCGTAACGATCTCGCGATCGGTCAGCGCAGAAAACTCACGGGAGGCAAGGAAGGCCCCTGTTTTGGCGTGCAAAATACGCGGAACAGCGCGCTCCTCGGGCGTTAGGGGGATCCCATGGCGCTCACAGTATTCGATCTGCGCCTCGGGTGTCCATTCCTTGGTCACATCGTGCAAAAGCGCCGCAATGCGCAGGCGCTGGAGGTCGTTCGGCAAATAGCGCTCGCCAAGCTCCACGATCGCACTTTCTACCCCTAAGGTATGAGAAAAGCGCCGTGAGCCGATCCGCTCGGAGACCGCCGTCCTGAGCTTTAAGAATCGTTCTTCCGTCATGCGCGATACAGCCCCCGTTCCTTAATGTACTCCGCGACCTCGGGGGTGAGCACGGTGTCCGTTTCGCCACCCGAGTGAAGCAACGCGCGCACCTCGGTCGAGGACACGCGCAGGGGCGGCTCGCCGATCATGCTTACACGGGCACCGAAGCGGTGCTTGTACATCGCGGCCGTCGCCTCGATCGACTGCCGCGCCTCGTCCTCGTCCTCGCGGCGCATGAGCGCAATATCGGCAAGGCGGAAGATCTCCTCGGCGCGGTACCACGTGCCGAGCGACAGGAACATATCGGTTCCCACCAGCATCACAAGGCGGCGCCCCTTGCGGGTAAGCTCCCGCAGGGTAAGCACGGTATAGCTCTTGCCCGCGCGGCGAAACTCCATATCCGATACCTCGGTGCGCGGAATGTGCGAAAAGGCAAGGCGGCACATCGCCAGCCGATCCTCGTCGGAGGCACCGTCAACCGGCGCCTTATGCGGCGACACCGACGACGGTAGGATCAGGAGCTTATCGGGCTCAACAGCCCGAAAAAAGGCTTCCGCCGCACGGACGTGTCCCCGGTGCGGCGGCGAGAAGGCGCCCCCATACAGGGCGATGGTCTCTTCGTTTCTCATGGCAGCTCGATCTGTTTCTTTTCCTCGGATTCTTTGTAAAGAACGAATTTGGAGCCCACCACGGCAACCACCTCGGCACCGACATGCGCGGCCAGCTCCTCCGCCGCCTCACGGGCGGTGCAGGGGGCATTTTCGAGCGCATGGACCTTGATGAGCTCACGGGCCTCAAGGGCATTCGCGATGCCTATGCAAAGCTCCTCCCCAATGCCGCTCTTCCCCACCTGAAAAATGGGGGAAAGGCTGTGGGCGAGCGAGCGCAGATAGGCTCTTTGCTTGCTTGTCAGCATATCACACCTCTACGATCTTATCGGCAAAACGGTCAAGGAAAGCGCGGACAGCCTTTCCACGATGGCTGATGGCATCCTTTTCCTCGGCCGTGATCTCGGCAAAGGTCTTGTCGAGCGCGGGGACAAAAAACAAAGGATCATAGCCGAAGCCGCCGTTCCCGCGCGGTGTCATCAGGATCACACCCTCGCAGGTGCCTCTCGCTAAAAATTCGCGCCCGTCGGGGCACACGCAGGCAATGACGGAAACATACCGCGCCGTGCGCTTCTCTGCCTCGACCGAGGCCATCTCGGAAAGCAGGCGCTCGTTGTTGCGCGCATCGTTGCAGGGCTCCCCCGCATAGCGCGCCGAGTATACCCCGGGGCGCCCGTCGAGGGCATCCACCTCGAGGCCCGAGTCGTCCGCAAAGGAATAGCGGTCGGGCGCCGCGCCGAAGCGCGCCTTCAGGAGTGCATTCTCCTCAAAGGTCTCGCCGGTCTCCTCGGCATCACCGAAGATCCCGACCTCATCGAGCGAAAGGAGCTCAAGCCCCTCAATGCACTCGCCAAGAAGCCTCTGCATCTCCACGATCTTCTTTTTATTACGGGAAGAAAGGACAGCCTTCATTCGTCATCCTCCGCAAACATCGCACGGGTAAATTCCTCACCGAGGAAGGGCTGCATGTCATCGATCCCCTCGCCGACCCCGATAAATTTTACAGGGAGCCCGAGCTCACGGCGGATCGAGAAGACGATACCGCCCTTCGCCGTGCCGTCAAGCTTTGTGAGGACAAGCCCCGTGATCCTGGCGGCACCAAGGAATTCCTTCGCCTGGCTGACGGCATTCTGCCCGGTCGTCGCATCGAGAACGAGAAGCGTCTCGCGCGTGGCCTCCGGGAGCTGGCGGTCGATCACGCGATTGATCTTCGCAAGCTCATCCATCAGATTCTTTTTGTTATGGAGCCGCCCGGCCGTATCCACGATCAGGACGTCGGCACGGCGGCTGACAGCAGCCCCGATTGCATCGTAAACGACGGCGGCAGGGTCGGCCCCCGCATCCTGGCGGATCATATCCACACCGGCGCGGTCGCACCACACCTTCAGCTGCTCGGCCGCCGCTGCGCGGAAGGTATCGGCGGCGGCAACCACCACGCGCTTCCCCTCCCGCTTCAGGGAAGCGGCCATCTTACCGATCGATGTCGTCTTCCCGACACCGTTCACACCAATGACGAGAATGACCGCCGGCGAAGGCTCAAGGGTCAGCCCCTCATCCTCGCCGATCATATTCCGGAGGATCTCATAGAGCTCGCCGCGGACGGCGCCGGGATCGGTGATCCTCTTCTCCTTCAGGCGCTCTCTCAGCGCATCCAGAATATATTCGGTGGTCTCAACACCGACGTCGGCCATGATCAGAGCCTCCTCGAGCTCATCAAAGAGGTCCTCGTCGATCTTAACGAAGGAACGGAGAACGCTTTCGACCGTGCCGAGGAGCGCGTTTTTTGTACGGCGCAAGCCGGCCTTCAGCTTGTCAAAGAACCCCATCTTCCTGCAACTCCTTCTTCATCTGCTCCATCTCGGTCGGACTCATCGGCAGAACGCGCGATACACCGCGCTCCTGCATCGTAACGCCGTACAGGCGCTCGGCGATCTCCATCGTACCGGGACGGTGGGAGATCAGGATAAACTGGGTCTCCTCACACATCTTCTTGATATATTCGCCGAAGCGGAATACGTTAACGGCATCAAGGGCGGCCTCGATCTCGTCAAAGATACAGAAGGGGGTCGGATTGACCTTCAGTATCGAGAAGAAGAGCGCGATCGCCACAAAGGCCTGCTCGCCACCCGAAAGGAGCGAGAGGTTCTTGATGATCTTGCCGGGAGGCGCCGCCTTGATGTCAATGCCACAGTTGAGCACATCCTCGGGATCGGTCAGGATCAGCTCGGCCTGACCACCGCCGAACAGCTCGGCAAAAACCGTGCCGAAGTTCGTGTTGATAGCATCAAAGGCCGCCACAAACTGCACCTTCATCTCGGTTTCCAGCTCCTCGATGATCTCGGTCAGCTTATCATAGGACTCGCGCAGGTCGATCACCTGCGACGACATCTCGTCGTAGCGCTCCTTGACCTCCTTGTATTCCTCGATCGCCCCGAGGTTGACAGGCTCAAGGGCACGCATCGAGCTGCGGCAGCTCTGCTGGAGCGAGGCCACCTCGGCGCGGTTCTCGGCCGTTACGGGCGGGTAATCGAGGGCAATGGCATCGTCAAAGGTGATCTCGTACTCGTCCCAAAGGCGCGAGCCGATCTTCTCCTGCTCCTCCTCAAGCCGCCGCAGGCGGTTTTCCGCCGAGAAGTTGGAGTTCGCGGCGCGGTCCTTCTGCTCCTGCTTGATGCGGATCTGCTCACGGATCTCGCCAAGGCGGGTATTGAAGGAGGAAACACCGCTCTCGGTCTCACCGCGGCGCTCGGAAAGCTCGGAAAGCTCGCGGTTCGCCGTCTCGGCCTCCTGCTTGGCGGCCTCCTGACGGGAACGCATCTCCCCGATCTCCTTTTCATATTGTGCCGCGAGATAGCTCTGCTCATCCCGCTCGGCGTGCAGGTCGGCAAGGCGGGAGGTAACCCCCTCACGCAGGCGATCGTTCATCTCGATCTCCTTCGTGATCTCGGCCTCGCGGAGCGCCAGGGCATTGGCCTCATCAAGGGCCGCCGCGCGCTCATCCATCAGGCGGTTGCGCTCGACGTCCTGCTCATTCCGGCGCTCGCGCATCGCACTCAGATTCCTATTCGCCGTCTCAAGCGAGCGGCTGAGTGTGGCAAGCTCGCTTTCGGCCTGGCGGTTCTTGTTGACGATCGCATCGTATTCGGCACGCAGGGTCTCCATCTGCTCGGCGTTCGCGGCAAGGCGCACCTTCGCGCTGTCAAGCGCTGTCAGCTGGGCTCTCGCCATCGCCTGGAGGAGGTCCTTCTGCTGTTCGTTGTCCTTCTTCTCAGCATCAAGATCGGCGGCTTCCTTTTCCTTGTCCGCCATCCTTCCTGTCAGAGTCAGGATCTTTGCGGCGATCTCCTTCGCCGCCTCCATCTTGCTTTCGATGTCCGCCGTACGGGAGAGCATACCGCTCCCCTTTCCCTCGCGCAGAGCACCGCCGGTGTACGAGCCGCCGGCATTGATGACCTGCCCGTCAAGGGTCACGATCTTCAGGCGGTAACGGAGCTCCCGTGCGCAGGCAGAGGCGTTGTCGAGAGTATCAAAGATGACCGTGCGCGACAAGAGCCATTCGATGATATCGTCATAGTCGGCCTCGCGCTCGACAAGGCGGTCGGCGCGGTCGATATACCCCTTGAATTTGGCGGCGGCACGGATCTCCTCCGGCTCATTGCCGGGGCGGATCGTGCTGATCGGATAGAAGGTCGCCCGTCCGGCGCGCTTCTCCTTCAGGAGGCGGATCGCCTCCTTCGTCACCGCTTCATCCTCCACCACAATGTGCTGGAGATTGGCGCCGAGCGAGGTCTCAATGGCGATCACGTGCTCGGGCTTTACGTTGATAAGCTGGGAAACGGGACCGTGGACCCCCTTGAGGCGCCCCTCGCCGGCGGCACGCATCACAAAGCGTACAGCCTCGCCGTACCCTTCAAAATGCTCCTCCATGCGGCGCAAAGCGGCGGCCGCCTCCTCCAGTGCCGACTTGTCGGCACGCAAGCGGCCGCACTCCTCGGACAGCGCCTCGCGCTCGCGGCGGCGCTCCTCGATCTCGCGGTCGGCACCGGCGATCGCGGCCTCGATCTCGCGGACTCTTTGATTGAAGCCCTCAACGTTTTTCTCGCAAAGGGCGACCTCGCCCTCAAGGCGCTTGCCGTTCTCCTCACATTCGGAGATGGTGGCGGTGATCCCGTCACCGCGGCTGCCGTCCTCGTTCCTAGAACGGGACAGGACGTCAATATTGACCTTGAGATCCAAGGCGGCATTCTGCTGCTTTTCAAGCGTCACGAGCGAAGCATCCAGCTCCTTTTCGATGCGCCCGATCGCCTGAGTCAGCTTCTGCGAATCGGCAAGGATGCCCACGCGCTCGTCGGAAAGACCGCGCATCTCCTCGCGGAGTTCCTTGATCTTCGCGTCGTAGCCCGAGGTATCGCCGGAGAGCGTGCTCGCGGCGCGCGCAAGCTCATCGATCCGCTTACGGCTGCCCGTCATCAGGTCGGTCTTGTGGCGGATCTCGGTATCGAGAACCGAAATATCGTTCTCGAGGGTGTGAATGCGCCCACGGCATTCGTTGATCTTGCCGAGCAGCTGCTCGGAGGCCAGGCGGCCGCTCTCCATCTGGGAGAAGAGGCGCTCGTCCTGCGCATTCAGGGAGGCCAGGGATGCCTCTAGGGTCTCGAGCTCGTGCACCGAGAGCTGATAGGTGTCCTTCGCCTTTGCAAGATCACTTCTCAGCTTTTCGGTATCGTACAGCCAAAGAGAAACATCCGCGATCTTCTTCTTTTCGTGAAGATCGAGGTACTTTCTGGCTTTTTCTGCATCCTTCGTCAAGGGGGCCAGGCGCTTTTCAAGCTCATCGAAAATGTCGATGACACGCTCCATGTTGGCGTGGGTCTCCTTGCGGCGCTTTTCGGCATCCTCCTTGCGGTGGCGATACTTGGCGATCCCCGCCGCCTCCTCAAAGACGTTGCGGCGATCCTCGCTCTTCTTCGAGAGGAGCTCGGCAACACGCCCCTGCCCAACGATCGAGTAGCCCTCGCGGCCGATACCCGTATTCATAAAGAGCTCGGTAATGTCGCGCAGGCGCTTCTGCTGACCGTTGATCAGATATTCGCTGTCGCCCGTGCGGTAATAGCGACGGGTGACCTTGATCTCATCGTAGGGTGAGTCGATGCGATGGCTCTTATCGGTGTTATCAAAGGTGACCGAAACCTCGGCGTAGCCCATCGGGCGGCGCTGATCGGTACCGCCGAAGATGACATCCTCCATCTTCGTTCCGCGGATATTACGGCTCGAAAGCTCGCCGAGCACCCAACGCATCGCATCGGAAATATTGGACTTGCCGCTCCCGTTCGGGCCGACAATGACCGTCGTCCCGCGCTCAAAGGTGAGGACGGTGCGGTTCGGGAAGGACTTGAAGCCATGAAGCTCAAGCGATTTTAAGTACATAGATCAGTCTCCTTCCTTTCGTTCTTCTAAAATCCCGAAGAGGGCGAGGGCCTCCTTGGCCGCCGCCTGCTCGGCATCGTGCTTGGAGGAGCCGCGACCGATACCGACAACATTGCTGTTGATGCGCGCCTCGATCAGATAGATCGGCGCATGATCGGGGCCCTTCCTGTCCTTTACAATGTATTCCAGCGTTTCACTGCCATCCTGCTCGACCAGCTGCTGGAGCCTGGTCTTGTAGTCGCCGTGGCGGTTCTCTACGCAATGCTCGAGCTCAGCGCGCAAAAGGCTGAGGAGCACAGGCTCGGCCTTCTCCATGCCTCCGTCGAGATAAATGGCGGCGAGGAGCGATTCCATCACGTCAGCGAGGATCGAGGGGCGCTGGCGCCCATTTCCCGCATCCTCCCCCTTCCCAAGGCGGAGATAAGAGCCAAGCGAAAGCTCTCCCGCGATCTTGGCAAGCGTCGTCTCGCAGACAAGATGCTGACGGTAGCGGGTCAGTACCCCCTCGGGAATATCGGCAAAGCGCAGATACAGATAGCGGCTCACCGCGATCTGCAAAACGGCATCTCCCAAGAACTCAAGGCGCTCGTAGGAGGGCTCGCCCCGCTCGTTGGTATAGGATGCGTGTGTCAAGGCCGTGAGGAGAAGCGAGCGATCGGAAAACCGATACCCGATCTTCTCCTCAAGCGATGCCAGCACAGGTTCTTTCGTCATAGCCTTCTTACTCCGTTGTCTTCCCTGCCTCGGCGGCGGCCGCCGCCTGCTTTTCTTTTTCTTCAAAGGCCTCGGCCCACGCGGCAATATCGTAATTGATGCCGGTGTTGACAAAGGTCATGGCCTGGTGAACGGCGTTCTTGATCGCCTTCGCATCCGAGGAGCCGTGTGCCTTGATAACGGGCTTCGAAATGCCAAGGAGCGGCGCGCCGCCGTGCTCGGAGGAATCCATCTGCTTTTTGAAGCCGTTCAGCTTCCCACGGACCATCAGGCCCGACAGCATCGTTGTCATATTGGTGTGGAACAGATCCTTCAAGGCACCGCCGATGAACTTCCCCATGCCCTCAATGACCTTGAGAACGAGATTGCCGGTAAAGCCGTCGGTCACCGCCACGTCACAGGCATCAAAGGGCAGGACCTTGCCCTCCACATTCCCGATGAAGTTGACCTCCGACCGTGTCAGGCGCTCGTAGGTCGCCACCTGGAGCGGTAGTCCCTTATTGTATTCGGTGCCGTTGTTGATCAGCCCGACACGGGGGCTGGGCAGGCCGTAGATCTTCTGCATATACAGCGAGCCCATAAAGGCAAATTGCTCGAGATTTTCGGGCGTCACCTCAAGATTGGCGCCGCAGTCCATCAGGAGAACCGGCGTCGGGAAGGGGAGCACCGTAGCGATCCCTGCGCGGCGGATGCCGCGAATACGGCGGACAAGCAGGGTCGCCCCGGCAATGAGAGCGCCTGTATTACCGGCGCTGACAAAGGCATCGCCCTCGCCGGCGGCCAGCTTCCCAAGACCGATGCTCATCGAGGAATCCTTCTTCTCGCGCACAACGGCCAGGGCCTTATCCTCCATGCTGATGACCGAGGTCGAGGGAATGATCTCGATCTCGTCAAGCGACAGCTGCTCGGTCTCGGCGATCTCGCGGATAGTCTCCTCACACCCGACAATGGCGATCGTCAGGGCAGGATACTCCGCCTTCGCCATCAGAGCGCCGCGGATTAGCTCAAGAGGGGCGTTATCCCCACTCATGACGTCAATAAAAATACGCATATCAGTTTCCTTTCCCCATACGGGAAATTTCCGTCTTCAACGGTTCGATCTCGGTAAGCGCACGGGTCGCATACGCCTCGTTTCTTGCGGTCTTTCCGCCCTTTACCTTGTGCTCAAGAGGAGCAATAATGCCGAAATTGGCATTCATCGGCTGGAAATTGACCACCGTCTCATCGCTCACGTAGGCCGCCATCGCCCCCAGCATCGTTGTTCTCGGGAAGTGGGGCGCCTCCTCGCCGAGCGCTCTCGCCGCGGCCGAAAGCCCTGCCACAAGCCCCGAGCCCGTCGATTCCACATATCCCTCCACTCCCGTCATCTGACCGGCAAAATAGAGGGTCGGGCGCGTGCGCACGGAATAGTCCGATGCCAGCAGCATCGGAGAGTTGATGTAGGTATTGCGATGCATCACACCGTACCGATAGAATTCGGCATTCTCAAGCCCCGGGATCATGCGGAAGACCCGCCTCTGCTCCGGGAAGGTCAGGTGTGTCTGGAAGCCCACAAGATTATACATGTCGCCGGCGCGATTCTCGCGGCGCAGCTGTACCGTGGCATAGGCATCCCTCCCCGTCGCGGGGACAGGAAGCCCTACGGGCTTCATCGGACCGAAGCGGAGGGTATCCACCCCTCGCGAGGCCATCACCTCGACCGGCATGCACCCCTCGAAGACCGTGATCGACTCCCCGGTCTCAAAGTCGTGTAGCTTAGCCACCTCGGCCTCGGTGAGGGCACGGTAAAAGGCAAGATATTCCTCCTCGGTCATCGGGCAGTTGAGGTAATCCTCGGGATCCCCCTTGCCGTAGCGAGAGGCATAAAAGGCCTTCGTAAGATCAATGCTCTCCCCCGAAACGATCGGTGCCGCCGCATCAAAGAAATGCAGGGCCCCCGTCCCGGTCAGAGCCAGAATATCGTCGGACAGCGCCTTTGAGGTCAAGGGCCCCGTGGCCACCACCACGATCCCCTCCTCGGGGATCCTCGTCACCTCCTGCGAGATCACGGTAATGCGCGGATGCGACTTGATCCTTTCGGTGATGTACGTCGAAAAGAGCGTGCGGTCCACCGCCAGGGCACTCCCCGCGGGGACGGTCGTCGCATCGGCCGCCTCCATGATCAGGGAGCCAAGGCGGCGCAGCTCCTCCTTTAAGAGCCCAACGGCGTTGGAAAGCGCATTGGAGCGGAGCGAATTTGAGCACACAAGCTCCGCAAAGGTCGGCGCATGATGCGCCGGAGTGTACCTTTCGGGCTTCATTTCGTAGAGCGTTACCTCACAACCGGCAACGGCGGCCTGCCATGCGGCTTCACAGCCGGCAAGCCCCGCGCCGATCACGGTCACCTTTGCACCGGGGATCATTTCTCTACGTTATCCTTCTTGTAATGGCAAAGCTTGTTGTAGCAGACCACCTGCTTGCGCCCCTTGCGGTAAAGGAGCATATCCCCGCACTCGGGGCACTTCTCGGCAAGAGGCATCTCCCAGGTCGAAAAATCGCAATTCGGATAGCGCTCACAGCTGTAAAAGAGCTTCCCCTTCCCGATCTTCGTGATGATCTTGGCGCCGCACTTCGGGCAATCCACCCCAAGCTCGTTGACCTTCTGCTTTGTAAACTTGCAGGTCGGATAATTGGCGCAGGCATAGAAGGAGCCGTAGCGGCCGGTCCTTGTGACCATATCGCCGCCGCAAAGCTCACACTTGAAGTCGGCGACCTCAACGGCCGTCTCCTTCTTCTCGATCGGGCGGCCGTCCTTACCGAGCGCCTTGGTGTTCTTGCACTCGGGATAGCCGGGGCAAGCCAGGAAGCGGCCAAAGCGACCGGTCTTGTATACCATGAGCCGTCCGCACTTGTCGCAGGGAATGTCAGACTCCTCGGGCGGGATCTCCACGTCCCCGGCCTTGACGTTGGCCTTGGCACGCTCAAGGGCGGAGGCAAAGCCGCCGTAGAAGTCGGAAAGCACCGTATGGAGGGTTTCCTCGCCGCGGGCAATGCTATCGAATTTATCCTCCATCTCGGCCGTGAACTGATAGTCGACGATGTCGGGGAAATTCTCCTTCATGAGCTTGGTCGTGACCTCACCAAGCGGTGTCGGAACGAGCACCTTCCCCTCACGGCGCACGTAGGTACGGTCAATGATCGTCGAAATGATCGCCGTGTAGGTGCTGGGGCGCCCGATGCCGTTATCCTCAAGGAACTTGATGAGCGAGGCCTCGGTGTAGCGGGGCGGAGCCTCGGTGAAATGCTGCACCGCGTTCGTGTTGGCAACAGGCATCGCGGCCCCCTGGGTCAAGCGCGAAACGGGGGGCAGAGCGCGCCGATCGGCAAGGTCCTCGTGATCCTGGGTGTCGTCGTACACGGCAAGATAGCCCTTGAACTTCATCGTGCTGCCCGTCGCGCGGAACTGATAATCACCGCAGGTGAAATCCAGCGAAAGGAGCGAGAAAACGGCCGAGGACATCTGGCTGGCCACAAAGCGCTCCCAGATCAGCTTGTAAAGGCGGTACTGATCGGGGGTCAGACTGCGCTTGATCTTATCGGGGGTCAGGGTCACGTCGGAGGGACGGATCGCCTCGTGGGCATCCTGTGCCCCGGGCTTCATCTTGAACTGGCGGGGTGCTGCGGGATGGTAATCCTTCCCGTACTGCTCGCCAATGAGGGCAAAGGCCGCCTCCTGGGCCGAGGCCGAAATGCGGAGCGAGTCGGTACGCATATACGTGATAAGACCCGAAAAACCGCCGAACTCGGCACCGATATTGATACCTTCATACAGCTCCTGCGCCGTCTTCATAATACGCTTCGATTGGAAGCCGAGCTTCTTCGAGGCCTCCTGCTGAAGCGTCGAGGTCGTGAAGGGGGGAGACGGGAGCTTGCTCTTCTGCGACTGGCGGATCCCCGTAAGGACAAAGGGCGAGTGCTCGATCGCCTCGACCACAGCCTTCGCCTCGGCCTCGGAGGTCAGGCGGAGCTCATTGCCGTCCTTGCCGTAGAAGTGGGTTTCGATGGAAGTACCGTCCGCCGTCGTCACCGTCACGTGGACGGTCCAGTATTCCTGCGGCACAAAGGAGCGGATCTCCTCCTCGCGCTCGGAAATGATGCGCGCGGCCACGCTCTGTACGCGCCCGGCCGAAAGACCGCTGCGGACGTTCTTCCAAAGGAAGGGACTGAGCTGATAGCCCACGATACGGTCAAGGATACGGCGGGTCTGCTGAGAATTGACAAGATCCTGGTTGATAACGCTCGGATGCTTGATGGCATCCTTGACAGCGCTCTTTGTGATCTCGTTGAAGGTCACGCGGCACTGCTTGTCGAGCGGGATCCCGAGCGCCGTGGCCAGGTGCCAGGAGATCGCCTCGCCCTCGCGGTCAGGGTCGGTAGCGAGGAAGATCTTCCCTGCCGACTTCGCCTCCTGCTTCAGGAGCGAGATCACATCCCCCTTTCCGCGAATGTTGATATAATGCGGTGCAAAATCGTTTTCTATGTCAACACCGAGCCCGCTCTTCGGCAGATCGCGGATATGCCCCTTGGAGGCAATGACCTTGTAATTCGAGCCAAGATATCCTTTGATCGTGCTCGCCTTGGCAGGCGACTCCACAATAACTAAATTCGACATGTTGTTTCCTTTCCTTGGACCTCGGAGAAGCTCTCCGGCTGTTAATTGGTTTGTTTTCTTTGAATATCGCCGCCGGGCAGGACCTCGAGGAGCCCCTCGATCTCCATGGTGGCGGTCGTCGCCATCACCTCGCCGATCGGAATGCCGGCATCGGCAATGGCATCATACGAGATTCCCTTATCGGCGGGAAGCATGGCATAGATCCGCCCGGCGGTCTCGCCAAGGCGCTTGAGGATCTTTTCTACCCTTGCCGCCTCCTCGGGAGTGGGCGGTGGCGGCGGTGCGGGAGCCTCCTCCTCGGCCGGCTTCCGCGCCTTGGGAGAGAGGCTTCCCCGCTCCTCCTTCGCATAGACCTTCATCGAGCGGAGGACCGCATCAATCACAAAAGGGGATCGCTCGAGGAGGCGGAAGATATTGATCTTGTCGGAATACACCTTCTCAAAATCGGTCAGAATGTCGTCGGCCGCCACAAGGAGCTTGGCACCGTCGCGCAAGAGCATACAAGTTCCTGCGCTGCCGGGGTCATCCACGCGCCCGGGGAGCGCGTACAAAACTCGCCCCTGCTGCCTTGCCTTGCGCGCCGTGATCAGCGAGCCGCTGGAAGGATCGGCCTCGGTGACCAACGTCGCCTGGGAGAGACCCGAAATAATACGGTTCCTCACAGGAAAATGGTGCTTTTCGGGGCGCGAGCCGGGGGCATATTCGGTAATGACGGCACCGTGCCGGGCAACGGCATCGGCAAGATGCGCGTGCTGTGGGGGATAAATGATATCAATACCGCTCCCGAGCACAGCCACGGTCTCGCCACCGCCATTGATGGCGGCCGCGCTTGCCACACCGTCGATCCCAAGCGCAAGACCGCTGACGACCACGGCTCCGGCTCTCGCGAGATCTCTTGCGATCTCAAAGGTCATCCGCTTGCCGTAATCGCTCATCTTCCGCGTGCCCACAACAGAGACCGAAAGGCGGCCGTTCATCTGCGGGAGCCGTCCGCGGCAGTAAAGGAGCACAGGCGGCGAAGCGATCGTGCGCAGGGCCGCAGGATAACGAGGATCGTCATACGCGATCAGCGATACCCTCGTCACATTGCAAAAATTCAGGATCCGCTCGGCCTCGGAGGCATCCTTGTTGAGGAGCCTTGAAAGATCTCTGTCGTACTTACCGAGTGCCTCACGCAGTGCGGCCTCGTCCGCCTCGTAGATCTCATAGGGCGACTGGAAGGCGCGTAACAGAAGATCAAAGGTTCCGGATCCCGGTGTACAGCACTGACTCAGCCATATCCAGAAAAGCACGCCCTTCATCCCGTTACCTCGCTTTGCTTTGTTCCCATAAAAAGATCGTGGCGGCCATTGCCGCATTCAGCGACTCTGCCGTATTCTCGATGGGGAGATAGACGCTCCCCGCGCATCGGGCCGAGAGCGAAGCGGGGATCCCGTGCCCCTCGTTCCCTATCACAAAGACATCGTCCGCTCTGACACCGACGTCAGAAAGCGGGATCGCCTGCTCACGGAGCTCTGCCGCAAACACACGGCGGCCGCAGGCCATGAGTGCCTCCACGGCCTCCTCGGTATCCGTAACGCGGAGCGTAGGAACACGGAAGACAGCCCCCATCGCGGCACGGACGGTCCTCGGGTTATAGAGGTCAGCGCAGTCCTCGCTGAGGATCAGCGTCTCGGCGCCGAAGGCTCCGGCGCTGCGCAATACCGTCCCAAGATTTCCGGGGTCACGGATCGAGCAGAGGCAGAGCGCCCGTCCGACCGTTTTTAAATTGTCTACATCTATTTTAATACATCTTTTTGAAATGTCAAGATATTTCGCTACAAGAAGTATGCCCTCGGGGGCTTTTTCCGTGGTAATTTTGTCAAAGCAGCCCTCGCTTACCGTAAGGAGCTCGGTTTCATCGTACATGGGATCGGCAAACGCCGCCATGACGCTTTCAAGGTGCCGCTTGGCGTATTCCTCGGACAGGATCACGTAAGCAACGGGCACACGCGCCGCAAGGGCCTCCTCGCAGAGCTTGTGTCCCTCGACCAAAAAGAGGCGATGCTCTTCTCTGAATTTCTTTTCGGCGAGCGATGCCGCCAGCATCACCTTCGGGTTTTTTCGTGCGGTGATCGTTTCTTTTACGAGCCTCATTTTTCACCTCGGGAATAAAACAAATCCCCGACTCCGCGCAAGAGCGCGTGAGTCGGGGTATGAATGCTTAGAGGGCGGCCTTGGCGCGCTCGACGATCGCTGCGAAGGCAGCCTTGTCGGCGACGGCGATCTCGGCCAGCATCTTGCGGTTCAGATCGATCGAAGCAAGCTTCAGACCGTGCATCAGCTGCGAGTAGCTGATACCGCAGGCTCTCGCCTCGGCGGAGATACGGGCGATCCAGAGAGAACGGAAGTCTCTCTTCTTCATCTTACGACCGGCGAAGGCATAGTTACCGCTCTTGAGAACGGCCTGCTTCGCCATCTTGAAGTGCTTGCTCTTTGCACCCCAGTATCCTTTAGCGGCTTTGAGAACGCTCTTTCTTCTCTTGCGCGTCATCATTGCGCCTTTTACTCTTGCCATGTTGTTTCTTCCTCCAAATTCTTAAATTCCGTCGAGATCACTTCTGGATCATGCTTTTGATGGTGGGCGTCATGGACTTGCTGAGCACAAATCCCTTGCGGAGCGTTCTCTTACGCTTCGCGGTCTTGATCCCCAGGTTGTGACGGTGCTGAGAGTGCTGAACTTTGATCTTGCCGCCGGCCGTTACACGGAATCTCTTGGCGGAGGCCTTGTGAGTTTTCATCTTTGCCATGTTATTTCTCCTTTGACTTTACTATCGGCGTCACCGAAAATATACAAATTCAGAACTGAATCTATAACGTAGTTATTTGCCCGACTTCATCGGGGAAAGGATAACGGAAAGGAATCTCCCCTCCTGGATGGGTGCCTTGTCGGCCGCACCGGCATCGGCACACGCCTGCATGAAGCGGTCGATCACGGCGCGCCCCATATCGAGGTGCGTCATCTCACGCCCCTTGAAGCGGATGACAGCCTTGACCTTGTCACCGCCCTGCAGGAACTTGCGAGCCTGGTTGACACGGGTATCGAAGTCGTGGGTATCGATCCGGCAGGAAAGCTGGACCTCCTTGAGCTTCACGATCTGCTGATTCCGCCGTGCTTCCTTTTCCTTCTTGTCGCGCTCAAAGCGATACTTTCCGTAATCCATGACGCGACATACGGGGGGCTCGGCGTTAGGAGCCATCAGAACAAGATCAAGCCCTCGGCCGTAGGCGTACTCAAGCGCCGACATCGACGACATAATGCCGAGCTGCTCGCCCTCGGGACCGACGAGGCGGACCTCCTTAAAGCGAATGCTTTCGTTGATCTGCAAATCCTTGGTGCTAATGGTAAAATACCTCCATAATCCATAAAAAAATGCATACGAATTTCCGTATGCACAAAAGCGCCCTAAAAAAGCGCCGATGTATTGACCTTACGCACCCTTGTGGCAAGGTGAGAACGGAAATTCTGCTTACTACGGTGGGCACTTTACCCACTACACGGTGCATTATACCACTCCCCGCATCTTTTGTCAATACCTTTTTTTGAAATTCCCCGTTTTTTTCGGGCGGAGGCGGCCGCCTTGCCCCCTTTTCTATTTATTTTTGAAAAAAGGTGGATTTTTTTCTCTCGCTGTGTTATAATGCAATGTATACTGTCCAACGATACCCAAAATCTACCAACCGCGCGACACTGCCGCGCTTACAGGATAGCAAAGGAAACCGTATGAGCAACTTTATTGAAAAGGCAGAGGTCATGGATCTTCCCCTGATCCCTCTTCGCGGCACCGTCGCCTTCCCCTCTGTCCAAATGAATCTTACCATCTCGCGCGGCATTTCGCTGAAGGCCTTTGGCGAGGCCGCCTCGAAGGAGTCCTATGTCCTTCTCTGCACCCAGCGTGATGCCGGCGTTGAGGAGCCCACCGCCAAGGATCTGTTCCGTGTCGGCACCGTCTGCGCCATCAAGCACGTATCCAAAACGCCGGACGGGAATCTCAGCGCTGTCTTTGAGGGCATCTGCCGTGCCAAGATCACCGATATCCGGCCGGATGACGGGTATTTCCGCGCCTCCGTGATCTCCAAAAGGATCACGCTCGGCAACGTCACCACCCTGCGTGCCGAGGCCATGATGCAGGAGGTGGCCAACAGCCTCAATGCCATTCAGCCCGTGCATCCCTCCCTCAATGACGAGCTCCGTGCCGCCGCCACCGCCATCAAGAATCCCGCGATGCTCTGTGACTTCGTGGCCTCCGCCGTCCTTTTGAATTACAGGAATAAGCAGACCATCCTCGAGTGCATCAATCCCCTCGTCCGGATCGAGCGTCTCCTCGTTCTCCTCGAGGAGGAAAAGGATATCCTCGTCTGCGAGGCCGAGATCCATAACACCGTCAGAGAAAAGGTGGATGAGCATCATAAGGAATTCTTCCTGCGTGAGCAGATGCGCGCCATCCAGCAGGAGCTCGGCGAGGATAATGACGAGATCGAGGAATACAGCGCGAAGATCGAACGCACCGCCATGCCGAAGGAGGTCAGGGAAAAGCTCAAAAAGGAGCTCGGCAAGCTCGCCAAGACCCCCTACGGCGCCGCCGAAAGCGTTGTCCTGCGCAACTATCTCGATACCTGCCTTGAGATCCCGTGGGAAAAGACCACCAAGGATAAGCTTGATCTTGCCGCCGCCGGCAAGGTGCTCGAGGCCGACCACTACGGCCTTGACAAGATCAAGACCCGCATTCTCGAATACATCGCCGTGCGCAAGCTCGCCCCCGATATCCGCAATCAGATCCTCTGCCTTGTCGGCCCTCCCGGTGTCGGCAAGACCTCGATCGCCGCGAGCGTCGCCCGCGCTCTTGGGCGCAAGTATGCCCGCATCTCGCTCGGCGGCATCCGGGATGAGGCCGATATCCGCGGCCACCGCAAGACCTATGTCGGTGCTATGCCCGGCCGCATCGTTTCGGCCCTTACCACCGCAAGATCCAAGAATCCCGTCATCGTTCTCGACGAGCTGGATAAGCTCTCGCGTGACCTTCACGGCGATCCCTCCTCGGCGCTGCTTGAGGTTCTCGATCCCGAGCAGAACAAGTTCTTCCGCGATCACTTTCTCGAGGTACCGCTCGACCTTTCGGACTGCCTCTTTATCGCCACGGCTAACTATTACGAGGGGATCCCCGAGGCTCTGATCGACCGTATGGAGATCATCGAGGTCAAGCCCTACACCCGCACCGAAAAGCTGAACATCGCCCTCCGCCATCTCATTCCCAAGCAGCTGAAGCGCCACGGCCTGAACCGCCGCACGCTGCTTCTCTCCGAGGAGGCGGTCCTCACCGTGATCGACGGCTATACGCGGGAGGCCGGTGTCCGCAACCTCGAGCGCGAGCTCGCTACCCTCTTCCGCAAGGCCGCGCGCCGCATCGCCGAGGGCGAGGTCAAGCGCGTGACCGTCACCCCCGAGACTCTTAAGGACTACCTCGGCAAGCCGAAATTCCGGCCCGACGAAAACAGCCGCACCGACGAGGTGGGCGTCGTCAACGGTCTCGCCTATACCCAGACGGGTGGCGACCTTCTCCGTGTCGAGGTCCTGCCGATGACCGGCACGGGCAAGCTTGAGCTCACAGGCTCGCTCGGTGACGTGATGAAGGAGTCGGCGCATATCGCCGTCAGCTGTGTCCGCTCGCGCGCCGCCGACTACGGCATCCCTGCCGATTTCGCGGCCAAAAACGACCTTCACATCCACTTCCCCGAGGGCGCCATTCCGAAGGACGGTCCCTCGGCCGGTGTTACCATGGTCACCGCCCTCGTCAGTGCCCTTTCGGGCATTCCCGTCCGCCACGATGTGGCAATGACGGGCGAGGTCACCCTCCGCGGCCGTGTCCTCCCGATCGGCGGTCTTACCGAAAAGACCATGGCTGCCTACCGCGCCGGCATCAAAACGGTACTCATCCCGCGCGATAACGAGCGTGATCTCGATGAGATCGACAAGGAGGCCGCCGCCCACCTGCACTTCGTGCTTTGCGATACGGTGGACGATGTCCTTGAGGCCGCCCTCGCCAAGCCCACAGCGGCCACCCTCGCTCCCACGCTTCCTGAGGAGACCGCCGAGCCCGTACGGGCCGAGGCGCCGCTTTCGATCCCCGCTGTTACGCCCGGGATCACGGTAACGGGGGCGCGGCGCTGATATGGCTGTCAACTTCGCCTCCACCGACCTTAAGATGAGCGCGGGCCTTCCCTCGCAATTCCCGACCGACCCGCGGCCCCAGATCGCCTTCTCGGGGCGCTCGAACGTCGGCAAAAGCTCGCTCATCAATACCCTCCTCGGCCGCAAGGCTCTGGCCCGCGTCAGCGCCTCTCCCGGGAAAACGGTCACCATCAATTTTTATGATGTAGACAAAAAGCTCTACTTCGTCGATCTCCCGGGCTATGGCTTTGCCAAGCGCTCGGATGCCGAGCGCCGCCGCTTCAGCACGCTCACCGACGGCTATTTTGTCAACAACCCCAACCGCGACCTCCTCCGCCTTGTCGTACAGCTTGTGGATATCCGCATCGGGCCTACGAATGACGACCGTATGATGATCGACTTCCTCACACAGTACGGGATCCCGTTCCTCGTCGCCGCCTCCAAGGCGGACAAGCTCTCAAAGACCGCCGTGCAGCGCGCGATCGACGAGCTCTCCGCCTCCTATCCCGGCATCACGGTCCTCCCGTTCTCTTCCCTGAACGGTATGGGAAAGGAGGCGCTCCGCGCCGCCATCCTCTCTGCCGCCGAGCTATCTTGAGGAACCTATGGATACCATCGTCTCTCTCCTTCTTTCCATCCCCGCCGTTCTCATTGCGCTGACCGTTCACGAATGCGCCCACGGCTACGCCGCCTTTCGCCTCGGCGATCCGACGGCAAAGAGCCTTGGCCGCCTCTCCCTGAACCCCCTCCGCCACCTGGACCCGATCGGCACCCTCGCCATGATCTTCTTCCGCTTTGGTTGGGCAAAGCCCGTGCCGATCAACGCCCGCTATTTCAAAAAGCCGCGCCGCGATATGGCGATCACCGCCCTTGCCGGCCCGCTTTCCAACTTCCTCTTGGCCCTTCTCGGCGCCTTCCTTTACCTTCTGGCGGTATCGGGCTTCAATGCGATCCTCGGGGCGAGTGAGGTCTCTCGCTTTCTCTATCTTCTCATGCAGTACACCGCGAGCTTCCTCTATATTTTCCACTTTGTCAACCTGACGCTCGGGCTCTTCAACTGCCTGCCCGTGCCTCCCCTTGACGGCTCGCGCTTTCTCCTTATCTTTCTTCCCCCGAAGGCCTACTTTGCCGTCATGCGCTATGAGCGCTACATCTCGCTTGCCCTGGTGCTCTGCCTCGCCTTCGGTCTCTTTGACGGTTGGCTGGCGGTCGCCGCCAACGCGATCTCGCAGGGAATGCTCTCTCTTTTTCGCTGGATTCCATCATTTTCATGAGGTAACCTATGGATGAGATCATCTTCCGCCTCGACCAGTTCGAGGGGCCCATGGATCTTCTTCTGGAGATCATAAGAAAAAACAAATACAAGATCACCGACATCCCGATCGCCGAGATCTGTGACCAGTACCTCTCCTATATGGCGGAGGCCGAGCGTATGGATCTTAACCTGACGAGTGAATTTATCGTGATGGCCAGCGAGCTTTTGCTGATCAAAAGCATCATCCTCCTCCCCCGTGCGCAGGAGGAGGTGCAGATCCGCAAGCAGGAGCTCGAAAACGCCCTCCAGATCTATCAGAGGGCCAAGGCCGCCGCACGCGATATGCAGAAGCTCTACGAGGACTATTCGGGCCGCTTTGCCAAGGAGACCGACGAGATCCCGCCCGAGAAGGGCTTCCCCCTCGGCCTCGATCCCGCCCTCCTCGCCAAGGCCATGCAGTCCATGCTCAATCGGATGCGCGAGGCCGAGGCCCGCACGACCGAGAAGCTCATTACACCGCTCGTCAACCGCAAGACCGTCTCGGTCGAAAAGCGCATCGAGCACGTGGTCTCAAAGCTCGAGCTCCGGGGCGAAGCCACGATGTTCCACCTTCTTTCCGACTGTGAGGACCGCGCCGAGCTGATCGCCACCTTCCTCGGCATCCTCGAGCTGATCAAGATCCACAGGATCGTCCTCCTCGAAACCCCGGAGGACGAGCTCGCCCCCCCGAACGGCCAGGACGACGGCCTCATGCTCCGCTTCACAATGAATCCCGACTATGTCCCCGACGAAAACACAGAAAGTGAGTTTGACCATGACGAAAGCGACGAAGGAACCCGAGACGACGGTTGATATCACCGAAAGCACCGCAATGGAAGCGCTGACCGAGAGCGCCGAGGAGGAGGTTGCCCCCACCCCCGACGAGGACTTTGATCTCGACGAGGCCATCGAGGCGATCCTGTTTGCCGCCGGTCACGCCATCACCTATGCCCAGCTTGGCAGCCTCTTTGAGATCCCCGTCCTTGAAATGAAGGCGCGCGTTCTGGAATACGCCCATCGCTATAACCGCACCCGCCTTTCGCGTGGGGTCATCCTCCTGACCTACGATGAATCCTGCCAGCTCTGCACCAAGCCCTCGTATCTCCCCTACATCCGTGCCGCCCTCGGCATCCGCAAGAACGGCAACCTCTCGGCCTCCTCGATCGAGACCCTGGCCATCATCGCCTACAACCAGCCCGTCACCCGCTCGTACATCGACCAGGTGCGCAAGGTGGAAAGCTCCTACGCCGTCAACAACCTCCTCGACCGCGGCCTCATTGAAAGCAAGGGGCGCCTCGATGCCCCCGGCCGCCCGATGCTCCTCGGCACGACCCCCGACTTCCTCCGTTGCTTCGGCCTGACCTCGCTTGCCGACCTCCCCGATATCCATACCGATGAGGCCGCCGATATGCTGATGCGCATGGGCCGCCAGATGATGCTCGATACCGACACCGACGAAAATCAGATCACGATCGACACCGTTATGGAGGACGGCGCCCCCACAGCTCCACTCGCACTCGAGGGCACTGCGTCAAGCGACGAGGCCGCCGAGACCAACTGATTCCGCTACTCTAAGGGAAGGAGATATGCTTTGAAAGCACTGATCATCGTTGCCTCGATCCTGATCCCTCTTCTCGTCCTTCTCTTCGCGCCTCTCCGCCTCTCTCTCGTCTATGACGGGAGGCTCGGCCTCCGTCTTTCCTACCTCTTCCTCCGCTTCTCTCTCTATCCGAGAAAGGCGAAGTCAAAGAAGAAAAAAGCAAAGAAAAAGAAGACTCTTGCCAAAAAGCACCCCCAAGGCGCTAAAGCCGATGCCACAGCCGGAGCACCGCCCGGAGATACCGCCGCAAAGACCAAGGAAAAGCGCTCGCTCTCCTTTGCGGATGTCCGCTTCCTCCTCCGCATCCTCCGTGAGCTTCTGGCCTCGATCCTCGACCGCGCCTCACGGCACATCCGCCTCGTGATCCGTCGCCTCCGCATCACCCTCGGCGGCGAAGAGGATGCGGCGCGTGCCGCCATTGAATACGGCCTCGTCTCGCAGGGTCTTTCCTATCTTATCGCCTCGCTCGATGCCACCGGCTTTCTCCGTGAGGGGGACGTCCGCGACCTTTCGCTCGATGTCAACTATCTCGAGAAGCGCCACTCCCTCGAGGCTCGCATCGACATCGTCTGCCCCCTCGTATTTCTGATCGGCTTTGCCCTGCGCTCCCTGACCTATGCGCTGACAGCCAGGGGGCGCTGGACAAGATACCGCGCAAAAAACGGAAAAAAACCAAGCTCTACCTCTTCCAAAAAGGAGACTCACCATGGCTGACAACAAATTCAGCGATATCATCAACGCATCCCTTGAAAAGGTCAAGGAATTCGCCAGCTCCGAGACCGTGATCGGCGACCCCATCAAGGTCGGTGAGACCACCATCATCCCGGTCTCCCGCATCACCATGGGCTTTGCCTCGGGTGGCGTCGATTATGCCGGCAAAAAGGCCAAGGAGGCCCAGGCCGCACGCCCGAACAACTTTGGCGGAGGCGGCGGAACCGGGGTCAACATCACCCCTATCGCCTTCCTGATCCTCTCCGAGACCGGCACCGCCGAGCTTCTGCCGATCACGGGCTATGACGAGGGCGGCTCGGTCGACAAGATCACCTCGCTCATCGAGCGCTCCCCCGATATCCTCTCGCGCCTTCGCGATGTCTTCGTGAAAAAGAAGGAAAAAAAGGATGCCTCTGACGACGGGATCGCCGTCGAGGATGCCGCCGAGGAAAATTAAGAAAAAAAGGCCGCTTTTTTCACGGTATACCTCGCCTTTTGCGTTGCATATTAACTATAAAACTATGTAACCCGAGGTATTGTCCGTGAAGATCATCCGCCCCTCGCTCGCCCTCCTTCTTTCGCTTCTTTTTCTCTCTTCTCCGCCCATGGCTATGGCCGCCCCGAGCGGCGGAGCCGTCTCGGCCGAGTGCGCCGTGCTCATCGAGGCCACGACCGGCCGCGTTCTCTATGAAAAGAACGCCGATAAGCGCCACCCGATGGCAAGCACCACCAAGATCATGACAGCGCTCATCGCCGTCGAAAGTGTCCCCCTCGATACCGTCGTTCGGGTCGATCCCCGCGCCGTGGGAGTCGAGGGCTCCTCGGTCTATCTCAAGAAGGGCGAGCGCTACACGATGGAGGCTCTCCTCCACGCCCTCCTTTTGCAAAGCGCCAACGACGCCGCCGAGGCGATCGCCTATGCCATAGCCGGGAGCGTGCCGGCCTTTGCCGCCATGATGAATACCCGCGCCGATGCCCTCGGTCTTACCTCCACCCATTTTGAAAATCCCCACGGCCTTGACGGTGATGCCCATTACACCACCGCACGCGAGCTCGCTCTGATCACCAAGGAGGCGATGGAGCACCCTGCCCTCGCTGAGATCTTCGCCAAGCGCCGCTATGTCTTCTCCTCCCTTGACGGCGGTAATGTCCGCACCCTGATCAATCACAATAAAATGCTCGTCCTGTATGACGGCGCCATCGGTGTCAAAACCGGCTACACCAAAAAATGCGGCCGTTGCCTCGTCAGCGCCGCCGAGCGGGACGGCCTCACCCTGATCGCCGTCACCCTCGATGCCCCCTCGGATTGGTCGGATCATACGGCCCTTCTCGACCTCGGCTACTCGCTCCTTGAGCATCGGCTCCTCGCCGCCGAGGGCACCCTCCGCCTTGATCTTCCCCTCTTCAACGCAAGTGGCACCGTCACGGTGGAAAACGCCGAGGATATCTTGCTGCCCCTGGGGAAGGAACAGGCCTCCCCTCCCCCCGTCTATGACCTCTTCCCCTATCCCACCGTCCCCGTCAAAAAAGGCGCTCTCGCCGGCTATGTCACCTACACGCAGGGAGATGCCACCGTCACCTCCCCCCTTATCTTCGCCGAGGACATCCCCTCGGTACAACACTGATGCAATGAGGCTCACTCTATGAACAAGACTCCCGTAAGACTCCAGAAGTATTTCACCGACTGCAACGTGATGTCGCGCCGCGCGGCCGAGGCCGCGATCCTCGCAGGCGAGGTGACCGTCAACGGTCACCCTGCCATCCTCGGACAAAAGATCCTGCCGGGGCGTGACCTCGTGGTATACCGCGGCAAGCCGATCGTGGCCGCGCGGAACCGCGAGCATACATACATTGTCCTGAATAAGCCGCGCGGCTATGTCACGACCTCGAATGACCCCGAGGGACGTCGCTGTGTCCTCGACCTACTGCCCCCCGAATGCGGCCGTGTCTATCCCGTCGGCCGTCTCGATATGGTCTCCGAGGGCATCCTCCTTCTGACCGATGACGGCGATCTCGCCAACAAGCTCACCCACCCGGGCCACGAGGTACCGAAGGTCTACCGTGTCAAGGTGGCCGAGGCGATCACGCGTGAGCAGCTCGAGGCGCTCCGCGCACCTATGGAAATTGATAGCTATACCATCGAGCCTGTCGAGACCGACGTCAGCGATGTGACCGAGACCGGCACCGTCCTCAAGATGACCCTCTACGAGGGCCGGAACCGTCAGATCCGCAAGATGTGCGCCGCCGTCGGGCTTACCGTCAAGCGCCTCTCGCGTGTCTCGATCGGAAAGATCAAGCTGAACGGCCTCGCCGTCGGCGCCTGGCGCTACCTCGATGAGCATGAGGTCGCCTACCTGAAGCAAAGCGCCGAAAAGAAGCGTCCCCGCACCTGAAAAAAGAAGACACAGCACACTCGCTGCGTCTTCTTTTTTGTCTTTCTACCCAAAAATCATCGAAATTTAGCAATATATTTCAAGGCAGGAGACTTCTTCCCTTATTTTTGCCGCTTGATCCTCACATCTCCGTTGGCAGGCCCCGTCAAGCACTCCCCCTCCGCCGAGAAACGGGAGCCATGGCAGGGACAGTCCCACGTGTGCTCGCGTTTGTTCCACGTAAGAGCACACCCGAGGTGCGGACAGCGCGGTACCGTCGGTGTCAAAAACCCCACCGCACTCTCGGCGAGATTGACCGCCAGCTGAGGCCGCAGGATCGACCGCCCGGGATCAAACAGCGAGGCATAGGGATTTCGCCTCCCCACCACCAGATCGGTCAGTAGTCGGGCGGCCACCATGGCAGAGGTCATCCCCCATTTGTTGAAGCCGGTCGCCACATACAGCTCGCGCGTCCCCCTCGCATAACGGCCGATGTACGGCACGTCGTCAAGCGTCATGCAATCCTGCGTGGCAAAGCGATACTCGATCTCGGCCGAGGGGTACTCTCTCCGCGCCACCTCCGCAAGCTCCTCCCAGCCACCGCCGCGTTTTCCCGTGCGGTGTGCCCCACCGCCAAGCAAAAGATGCTCTCCGTACATGCGGAAGGAAAGACCGCGCATCCTCTCGTCCACGTACATCCCCTCCAAGGCAGGCGCCCCACGGAGCCCCAGAACATACGAGCGATGCTGATACATTTTTAAAAAATACAGGCCGTGACTGTTGAAGATCGGGAAATGCGTCGCCACGATCACACGGCGCGCCCTTACACGCCCCCGCGTAGTGACGACCGTGCCGTCTCCGGCATACGCAATCGCCGCCGTCTTTTCGTATATCGAAAGCCCGGGCACGAGCCCTGCCGCCAGCTTCACGGGATTCAGCTGTCCTTGATCCTTAAGCCGCACCGCTCCCGCTACGGAGAACGGCAGAGGGAGATCCTCGCGGTATTCCCCGGGGATCCCGAGGCGCGCAAGCGCCGCCATCTCACGCTCGATCCTGCGCCGATTGTCGCGCGAATACACGAAGGAGTCCTTTGTCTCCATATCACAGTCAACGGTGGCGGCAAGCTCACGATACGCCCTGAGCGCCTCTCTGTTGGCTTCATAATACATAAGCGCACGCCCGGCGCCCCATCGACTTAACAGCTTGTGGTAGATAAGCCCATGCTGCGCCGTGACCTTGGCTGTCGTATTCGCGGACACACCGCCCATAATACGGTCTGCCTCAAGGAGAATATACTCCACCCCCTCGCGCGCAAGCATCGTCGCGCAAAGGATGCCTGCAAGACCTCCGCCGATGATAAGCACGTCGGTCTCCCGATCTCCGGGGAGCGCCTGAAATTTCGGGAGAGTCGCTGTTCCCTCCCAAATAGATCCTTTCTGCATTCTTGTCCTCCTGTACTGTGCGACCGCGCAATGGAAAAACGCAATTCTTTTTTCCGAAATGATTGACCTTTTCTTTCGTTAGTATTATAATAGCCTTATACTATGCTTTCTATTCTACCGGGAGGATGGCCATGCTTCATCGGTCTTCAGTCAATATGCTTCAGGGCTCGATCCTGAAGGGGCTCTTGCAGATCTCGATCCCCATCATGATCATGAATGTGGCGATGAACCTCTTCAATATCGCCGATATGACGGTTCTCCGTATCTTCGCCGCCGAGGATACCTTCGCCGTCGGCGCCGTCGGTGTATGCGGCCCCCTCATCACCCTTATCACGGGGCTTCTTATCGGATGCTCGGCGGGCGCCAACATCGTGATCGCCAAGTACATCGGCATGGGGCAACGGGAAAAGGTCGAGCGTGCCACAGGCACCGCCGTGCTTTTTGCCCTCGTCGGTGGGGTCGCTTTGTCGGTCATCGGCGTCTGCTTTGCCGAGGTCTTTCTCCGCTGGATGAAATGCTCCGAGGCCCTTCTCTCGGATGCCGCCCTCTATTTCCGCATTTACTTCGCAGGATTGCCGCTCCTGATGGTCTATAACTTCGCCGCGGCCATTCTCCGCTCAAACGGCGATTCGCGCCGCCCGATGATCTTTCTCCTCCTCGGCGGCTCGGTCAACGTCGCCTTTAATGTCCTCTTCGTCGCCGGTCTTGGGATGACCGTCGCCGGTGTCGCCCTCGGCACCGTTCTTTCCTGGGTCCTGATGATCGTCCTTGCCCTTCGTGCACTCTTCAAAAACGAGGGTGCCACAAGGCTGAAGCTCTCGCGCCTCCGCTTTTACGGCCCCGAGCTTAAGGAGATCCTACGGCTCGGTATCCCCGCAGGCCTCCAGCAAGCCCTCTATTCGATCGCCAACGTCATCATTTCGACCGCCGTTAACAGCTTCGGCCCGGCGGCAACCACGGGGATCTCGATCGCCAATAACTTTGACGGCATCCTCTATCAGATTATTGTTGCCCCCTCGCTCGCCGTTATGCCCTATGTCAGCCAGAATATCGGCAGCGGCAATATCCCGCGCGCCCACCGTTCGGTCCTTGGCGGCATCCTTATCACGGTGAGCTTCGGTGCCACCGTCGGCGCCCTCTCCGCCATCTTCTCGGGGCCCCTCTCCTCGATCATGTCCTCCGACCCCACCGTTATCGCCTATTCGCAGGAGAAGATGGTCATTATCTCCTCTACCTACTTCATCTGCGGCATCAACCATATCCTTACCGAGGCCCTGCGCGGTAGCGGCCACCCCAATATCCCCACCGTAGCCACCCTCATCTATATGTGCCTGTTGCGCTTTGTCTGGGTCTATGCCTTCTTCCCCCCTCGTGCCGAACTTCACCTTCCTCTACCTCGTCTGGCCGGTCGGCTGGATCCTCTCGATCGTAACCCTTCTTCCCTTCTATTTCACCACCTTCCGCAAGCTCCGCAAGGAAAGAGCCCCCTCTCCCCAAAAGGAGCTTATCGCGTAACACCCGCCGCTCGGCATAAAAAGAAAAGCAAAAAACCACGCGATAGTCGCGTGGTTCAAAAGAGGTTTACCGATGAGGAGAAAAATTAGCACCCCCCGTTTCACGGGGGGATATTTATTATTCCACTTAAACGATGGGCGGCGGAAACAATCCCTTGAGCTCATCAACGGTATTGGCCTTTTCCCAAGTTGCCATACCCTGTTTCCACACCAAGCTATCAGGCAAAAGCTCACCCGATGATACCATTTCAGCAAGCTTAGAAATGTCATACGGTCCTGTCGGGTTTCCGTCTTTGGCTACGTTATATGCGATAGTGGGGATGGGCGGAGGCGTAGCAACAGAGCCGTTGCCGGACAGAACACCGTTCATAACAGATGCAATATTCTGTCCCACAGCACCACCAACAGCCATACTTGCCATCATGGCCGCCGGATTAAATCCCATGCTGCCACCGCCTAAGTCCACACCGCCCGCATTATTAGCCCCCATTTGGCCGAGGGCCTCCGCACCGGCAACGCCGACTTCTGCCTGCTTTTCAACCTGATATGCACCAAGGTTAGCACTTTGCGCTTGTTTATGGGCGGCATATTGCCCCTCTTCACGTTGAATGCGCAGAGTTTCTGCATAATGCTCAATATCTGCCGCAGTTTTTGCGTGAACGGTCGCCGTAGTAACATCCTTTGTAATTGCCACAAGCTCTCGGTAACCGCTACTCGATTTATCGATCTCAATCGCACCAATATCTACGCCCGAAACAATAACACCGAAGGTTTCCTTCAATCGGTTGCTGATATCGCACTCAACGGCATCGTTGATCATTGCGGTCTTGGCTTCAATCTGAACCACGGGAATATTGTGCGCCGCAGGCGCGTTGGCGACAGCATCTTTAACGTATCTGCTTACGGCATCGCGGATTTGCTCTCGAAAATTATCCAAGTTAAAGTTATCAAGCCTATGTAATTTGATAAACTCGCGATACTCTGCAATCTTAAAGCTGATAGTACCTCTGACAGTAACCGGTACAGCAAAATCGGGATAGCGAGGATCGCACACATCAAAATACGGAACGACAATTCTTGCTTGTATAATATGTGCCAGGTTTATGAAATACACTTCCGCCTGAAACGGCGTATCGCCGCCAACGAACGCCCCCAAAATTCCCGAAAGCACAGGAAGGTTCGCCGTTTTGATTTTTGCATCATACGGACCTACTATATAATCCTGCATTGTGCCATCCTTCTGCTTGTATACGAATACGGCAACCTCGCCGTCCTTTACACGCAAGGAAGATCCCCAACGGATAGCATATTCCCTCTTATGTTCGCCGAGCTGTGTTCCGTCAGGATGCCATTTCCATATCAAATAGGACGGCTCATCACAACGGATAATATCAGCAAACAAACCTACTTTTTTATTTTTCTTAAAAAGTCCCATAGCATTCTCCCCATGCTTATTTGTAATAAAGAATTATGATTTTTTTATCCTGAGTAAAACTTTCATAAGCCTCAAATTCGGTAACACCATCAACGCTAATACTTTTGATTCTTCCAGACCTATGAAAAAGCGAGCCGCCATCTTCGCGTACCTCAATGTATGCAAATCCTTTATCACTCAAAATCTGAACTATTTCTTCATATGGCGATCCTTGTATTTCATCAGAAGAAAGTCCAATGTTGATGTAATCGGGCGTGCCATAACGTGTCAAAATGATCTTGACATCCTGTGAGTACTTAGAATCCTTTTCAAAAGTTGAAATACCATCAAAAGAAACGCTTTCAATGGTATCCGAAGGATTATCGGGTGACCACGGTATTTCCTTTAATTCTATGTAAGCAAACCCCTTATCCTCTAACAGCTCCCTCGCCTCCTGGTAGTCCAATCCTACGATATCCGTCGAAGAAAAACCGAGAGTAATAGTTTTTGGCGACGCATTGTATTTAATTATAATTTTTGCATCACCTGCAAACCGCTTACCTTTTCTGAAATTAAAGTCGCCGTCCACAGAAATACTCATCACTTGGTTAACATCGCTAGCACTATCCCACGGAACTTCTGCGACTTCGATATTAGTAAATCCCTTGCTTTCAAGGTCCTTTATCGCATCTTTGTAAGAAAGTGAGCAAAAATACTCATCTTTAGCACCAAT
>JAZSGE010000051.1:0-15807 GCA_045532575.1 Eubacteriales bacterium
GTTGTTCCTGAGTATTGTCTTCCTAAGACCGCTTGGCGCGGGACTTCCTTGCAGGCAAGGTGTGCGAAAAGGAGTACGAGCAACGTTGCTCGTACTCCTTTTGCTTTTTCGGCAGGTCAAAATCTGCTTTATGGTAGGAACCCCGAGGGGTGCTTTTCTTTTTGTCTTAATTTGCAGGGGAGAGCTTGACGATGGTGTAGCCGGCGCCCGTCGAGGAGACGGTGATGCCGTCCTCGGCCACGCTGGTCGAGGAGACGGTGAAGGAGGCCGAATTCTCAACGGGGGAGATCGTCATACCGTCCATATAGTCGGGAAGGTCGACCTTCCGCTCGGCGACCGCCTTGGTGGTGTGGAGCGAGAGGTAGATGTCATCGCCCACCCAGTACCAGTTGATAGCGGTGAAGTCGCTGTCGGTGGCCTCCGAGGGGATACGGTAGGAGATAAAGTCGATGCGATCGCCCTCCTCAAGTGAGCCGCCTGTGATAAGGTGAGGATACATTTTGTTAGTGGTGTGATAGAAGCCCAGGGAGCTTTTGAGGAGAGGAAGGCGCTTTTCGGGGACGGCATAGCCGTAGGTGGGGCAGTAGCCGAGGTTCATCGCCTTAGTGCCGAGGGTGTCGGTCATTTGGAAGTACGAGGAGACGGGAAGATTAGGATTAACAAGATCGATCTTTTTAATATTGGTGGCACTGCTCATGTCCTGCTTCGTCGGTACGGCGTAGTTGTTTGTACCGGGGAGATAGATGTACTGATCGGGGGAGGTCAGGGCGCCGGATTGCACACCGCTAATCATACCCAGTACGGGGATATCCTTTTTGAATTCATAATCGCTATACACGACGATCGAGCCGTTTTTGTGGAAACGGTAGGTGTTGCGAACGGTGACATAGGCCTCGTTGAGAGCCTCGTCGTGGTGACTGTCATCGTCGTTTCTGCCGACATTCTTCTGGAGGTAGTTGAGGACGGCGGGCAGGTAGATGATATCGTAGGACTCGTAGAAGTCGATGAACTCGGCCTCGTAGACACCGTCCTTGGTGGGATCGACCTCCTTGACACCGTTTAAGAAGGCGCGGCGCTCCACATGGTTGGCGGCGACGTAGAACTGCATCTGGTTCGCATCGGTTATACTGTTGGCCGATGCCACAAAGGTTGCCTTGTTGGTGGCACCCTTGACGTGGGTCAGAGTCTCACCGGCGTAAATGCGAATCTCGGGCGAATATTCCGAGAAATCGCCATCCTTCATCGATTGCTCGTCGAACGGGCAAAGCCAAATAAGACCGTCGGCGATGCGAACAAGGCAGAACTGCTGACCGCTTTCGTCCTGCCAGACCGAGCCGATATCCTTTTCGGTCTTGCCGGGGTTCGGGATCTTGGCAATAAGGCTGTAGCCGTGATTGGCACCGTAATAGGTTCCGTTGAAGTTGAGCGGCGTGCAGTCATCGCCCGTGCCCTTCCAGCTGGTGCCCGAGGTCGCATCGGTGTAGGGGGTCGATTCGCTCACGACCCTCATATAGGTAAGGTTGAAAAAGCGGTTCCCGCCCGTGCGGGCGTAGTTGGCATCGTTGCAGAAGTCGAGCCCCGCCTTCCAATCGGTGGCACGGAAGCGGAGGTTGTTGCCCGAGACCGTGAAGATCATGCCCTTGCCGAGCAGATCATCATGTGCAAAGAGGCCGGCGGCCTCGACCAGCTGAGCCACGGGATCGGTGGCATTCGTATTCTGCTTGGCGGGGCAGAGGATGGCGTAGGTATCGCCCGTGGCCATGGCCCACTCGAGGTTACCGTTGTTCTCGCGCAGACGGAGAGTCACGGTATAGAAGGACTCGCCGAGGAGCTTGTTGGCGGTGTTGTCGGCCGCCACATCACGGAAGGTGAGAGACAGCACACCGTTTTCGTCAAGCGCGTAACCGTCGAGGATGGCGGTGTTGCCGCCGTCATAGAGCGCGGCCTTGCCAAGGTTGTGGCTCTTACCGTTCTTATACTTGATGCGCAGCTCGCCGGAGGAGAGAAGAGAGGCCGAGGCGATCGGGTTGTCCGAGGCCACGGGGGGCGCCGTCGTGGTCGTGGTGCCGGGATCGACAGTCGTGGTCACGTCGCTGCCGGTCGTCGTGGTGGTACCGCCGAGAAGGCCCGCGATCATGTCACACGAGGCCAGCACCGCCACAAAGGCGAGGAGCAGGATCGCTAACAGAAAAAAGCGTGTGGCTTTCATAAAAGGAGTCTCCTTTTAAAAATAATAGTACATGATAATTATAACACAGCACCTCTTTAAAAGCAAGGGGGCGTTTCCTACAAAAAATGCCCACGCTTTTTGACGGAATGGGGGCTAAAAAGAAGGGCCATCTTGTGGGAGATGGCCCTTCTTCGGTTATTCTGTGGGGGTCAGACGCACGATGGCGTAGCCGGCGCCGGTTGTGGAGACGGTGATGCCGCCATCGATCGCGGTCGAGGTGACGGTGAAGGTATCCGATTTTTGCGTGACGGTGACGTGCATCCCGTCAAGATAGTCGGGAAGGGTGACGGCCTTTTCTCCAACGGCCTTGTCGGCGTTGAGAATGAGCATGACTTCATCCCCTACGAAGTACCAGTTGATGATGAAGAAGTCGTCGTCGATCGGGACAGCGGGGGAGTGATAGCCGATGTAAGAGAAGCTCTCACCTGTGCGAAGCAGGTCGCCCTTGATCAGCTGGGGGTAGTTCTTGGTTATATGCGAGAATTGGCCGACGACGTTCCCCTGCGGATTGCCGGGGTTGGTCATCTCCTGACGCACAGTGCTTGTCGCTACCCCGAAGAAGGGATAGTAGCCGATGCCCATGGCCTTGGTGCCGGCGGTGTCGGTCATCTGGTAGTAATCACGCACAAGGCAGGGGTCGCCGAGAACATTGCAGGCGCTTTCGCCTACCGAATGGAGCGTGGGGCTTGCGAGATTCTCCGAGGCGGGAACGTACATATAGATCGGACGGGTGAAGGTACCGGAGATCACACCGAAGCTGTAGAATTTGTCAAGATCCTGCATGGCGGTGTTTTCCTGGTAGAGGGTGGAGGAGCCGTTCCGCGTGAAGCGGAGGGTTTTTGTAAAACGGACATACGCGTCGGTGATCTCCTCATCATGACAAGATTCGTTGTCATTTTTGCCAACATTCCTCCGGAGGTGGTTGAGGACGGCGGGGAGATAGGTCACCGTGTAGGTCTCGTAGACGTCAATGAAGTCGGCCTCATAGACCCCATCGGCATCGAGGGGGATCTCGTGCGTGCCGTTGAGGAGGATGTGCTGCTCGACGTGGTTGACGGCCGCGTAGAACTGCATTTGGTTGCCGTCGAGGGTGCTGTCAGCTATCACGGTGATAGTGAGCGTATTGGTGGCACCCGTGACGTGCGTCAGGGTGTCGCCGGTCTTGAGGGCGGCCTTCGATGTTTTGGAGTATTCGGCAAAGTTGCCGTCTTTCATCGAGTCCTCGTCAAAGGGACACATCCAGAGCATCCCGTCGATGACCTTCACAAGGTAGTAGTGCTGGCCCGTGGCCTCGTTGACCCATTCCGAGCCGATGTCCTTTTCGGACTTCCCGGTGTTGGGGATCTTCACGATCAGGCTGTAGCCGTGCCCTGCACCGAAATAGCTCCCGTTGAAGAAGAAGGCGGCGAGATCGTCGCTGGCATCCTTGAAGGAGGAGACACCGTCGGCCGATTTCGTCCCCATAGTATCGGGGGCGGCTGACGAGGAGAGCTCATAGTAGTTCTTCAGCATGAAGCAGGGGTTCCGCCCGGCGCGACCGAGCTCGGCATCGGTACAGAAATCAAAGCCGGGGCGGAGCCAATCGGTCGCGCGGAAGCGGAGGTCGTTCCCTTTGATCGAAAGGAGCACGCCATCACCCGCCGCGAGGGGTTCGGTCTTGCCAACGCCGGCCGCCGTTGCCAGAAGGGCCATAGCCTTGCTGCTCGAGGAGCCTCTGGCAGGGCAGAGCACCTGCCAATCCTCGGCCGTGGCCGAGGCCCATTCAAGGTAGCCGTCCGTCTCGCGCAGACGGAGGGTGACGGCCGCGGGGGCGCATTCGAGGAAGCGATTGGCGATGTTCTCGCCGGCGGCATCAAGGAGAGACAGGGTGAGCACGCCGCTATCCAGAGAGACGACGGTGATCTTGGCCGAATTGTAGCCCTCGCGCACGCCGACCGTGCCGAGCGACTGCGTCTTTCCGCTGTTGTAGGTCAGGCGGAGGACGCCCTCGGAGAGCTTGCACGATTTGATCCCACTCTCGGAGGCGAGGGGCGGTAGCGTGACGGCTGTCGTTACGGTCGTTGCCGCTGTTGCCGTGGTGGTCGTGATCGCGCCGGTGGTGTCGTCGCCGCCGAGCAGGCCCGCGATCATATCGCACGAGGCCAGCACCGCCACAAAGGAGAGGAGCAGGGCAGCTAAGAGGAAAAAGCGTGTTGCCTTCATAGAAAAGACTCCTTTTTGCATATCACTACATGCTAATTATAGCATATCGCGCGTGGGAATGCAAGGGGACATTTTCGCAAAGGGGGGCTATGGCGGAGGGGGGATAAAAAAGGGGCATACTGCCACAGCAGTATGCCCTTTTTGTTGTGCTGACATAGGACGCCTTGACTTATTTGCCGAAGTATCTTTCGAGCAGCCCCTGGAACGCCTTGCCGTGGCGGGCCTCGTCACGCGCCATCTCGTGGACGGTGTCGTGGATGGCATCGAGGTTGGCCATCTTGGCCATCTTGGCAAGCTCGAACTTGCCGGCGGTCGCGCCGTTCTCGGCGGCAACGCGCATCTCAAGGTTCTTCTTGGTCGAGTCGGTCACGACCTCGCCGAGGAGCTCGGCAAACTTCGCGGCGTGCTCGGCCTCCTCGTAGGCGGCCTTTTCCCAATAGAGACCAATCTCGGGGTAGCCCTCGCGATGGGCGACTCTCGCCATGGCGAGATACATACCGACCTCGCAGCACTCACCCTGGAAGTTGGCGCGGAGACCCTCGATGATCTCCTCCGAGGCATCCACCTTACCAACGCCGACCACGTGCTCGGCGGCCCAGGTCATGCCCTCCTCCTTCACCTCGACGAACTTCTCGGCGGGCTGCTTGCAAACAGGGCACTTCTCGGGGGGATTCACGCCCTCAACGATCTCGCCGCAAACGCTGCATTTCCATTTTTTCATTGTGTAATTCCTCCGTATGTTGATGTGATTTGTGATTCTTGCTTTCTGAACACAGTATATCACAATCGAGAATAATTGTCAATAAGAAAAATGAAAAAAGTTGATTTTTTATTGACACGAACAGGGGGTCACAATAAAAAAAGGAAGGCAAGCGCCTTCCTTTTGGAGCTGGTGGCCGGACTTGAACCGGCGACCTGCTGATTACGAATCAGCTGCTCTACCGACTGAGCCACACCAGCACGAGAATTATTATAGCAGAGGGGCCCCCCTTTGTCAAGGGAAAAAGAAAAATATAAGCAAAAAATCTTTGCTTTCGTGGCATCTCTCTTGACAATAGGGGGAAACTATGGTATTATTTTATAATGGTTTATTAGGTTATTAAGGAAAGGTGTATTCTTATGGATATCAAAGAACTCTTTGCCAAAAAGGCCGAGCTTCTTGGGAAAACGGTCACCCTCTCCGGTTGGGTGAGAAACCACCGCAAGCAGAAGAAGATGGGCTTCCTCGATTTCTTCGATGGGACGGCGTTTGACCTCCTGCAGCTGATCTACGATGCCGAGGGTGGCGACCCTGCGATGCTGGCGGCGCTTGCCGAGCTGAAGATCGGTGCCTGCGCCGAGATCACGGGGACCGTGGTCGAGAACGTCAATAACGGCTCGGTCGAGATCCTCCTTTCCGCCATCCGCGTGCTTGGTGACTGCGCCGAGGATTATCCCCTCCAGCCCAAGCGCCATTCGCTTGAGTTTTTGCGCGAGAACGCCTATCTCCGTCCGCGTACCCGCCTTTTCCAGGCTGTTTTCCGCATCCGCAGCGTGGCCTCGATGGCGATCCACGAGTATTTCCAGGATCGCGGCTACGTGTACGTGCACACGCCCCTCCTGACGGCGAACGATGCCGAGGGCGCGGGGAACACCTTCACCGTCACCACCTTCGATCCTGCCGAGGGGAAGAAGTGCGACTACGCCGAGGATTTCTTCGGCCGTCACGCCTCCCTCGCCGTCACGGGTCAGCTTGAGGCCGAGACCTTTGCGCTCGCCTTCAGCAAGGTGTACACCTTCGGTCCCACCTTCCGTGCCGAGAATTCCAACACGCGCACGCACGCGGCCGAGTTCTGGATGATCGAGCCCGAGGTGGCCTTCGTGGATCTTCACGGGCTGATGGACATTGAGGAGGACTTCCTGAAGGTGATCATCACGAAGATCCTTGCGAAGTGCAACTCCGAGCTTGAATTCCTTGAGAAGTACAACAATCTTCCCCTCCGCGAGCGCATGCGCGCTCTCGTTGACTCCAAGATCGTCCGCATCTCCTTCCACGATGCCATCACGATCCTCAAGGAGGCCGATGCCGAGGAGAACTTCGCCTTCAAGCCTGCGTATGATGAGGACCTTGCGCGCGAGCACGAGAAGTACCTGACCGAGAAGAAGTTCAAGTCTCCCGTGTTTGTGTACGATTGGCCGAAGGAATTCAAGGCCTTCTATATGTATCAGAACGATGACGGGAAGACGGTGGCCGCCGTTGACCTCCTGGTTCCGAATGCGGGCGAGCTGATGGGCGGTAGCCAGAGAGAGACGCGCTACGAGCGCCTCACCGGCCGCATGGAGGAGCTGGGCATTTCGGCCGATGCGATGTACTGGTACTGCAACCTCCGCAAGTACGGCGGCTGCACGCATTCGGGCTTCGGCATGGGCTTCGAGCGCCTCCTGATCTACGTCACCGGGATGGAGAACATCCGTGACGTGATTCCGTATCATAGGACTCCCGGCGCCTGCGATTTCTGATCTCGCGGGTTAAAACGGCGCTCTGCACCCTTTCGGAGGACAACCGTGCTCGGCGACCGCCCCCAGGTCGCCTTCGCAGTCCCCCGAGAGGGCACATAGCATCCGTTTTACCTCCGCGAGATCCCTCGATCAGACGGCGCTCTGCACCCTTTCGGAGGACAACCGTGCTCGGCGACCGCCCCCCGGTCGGCTTTTGTAGGGACCGACGTCCCCGGCGGTCCGCCTCTCGGGCATAGCATCCGTTTTTCCTCCGCGAGACCTCTTGTATACCTGTAAATTCAAAGCCCGTGGCCGCTATGCGGCACAAGGGCCCAACACTTAAGAAAGGCATAGGTGCGTCATGAACAAATGCACGATACCCGCAGGCTACCGTCCGAAGCTGGATGCGTACGGCACGCAATGCGCGATTTCACTTATCAAAAAGACCTTCCAGCATGAATTTGCCGCGGCGCTGAATCTGAAGCGCGTATCGGCGCCCTTGTTTGTGACGGGCGACTCGGGGCTGAACGACAACCTCAGCGGCAAGGAACGCCCCGTGATGTTTGATATCCCCGCCATCGGCACCGAGGCCGAGGTGGTCCACTCGCTGGCGAAGTGGAAGCGCCTGGCGCTCAGCCGCTACGGCTTTGCCGTAGGGGAGGGGCTGTATACCGATATGAACGCCATCCGCCGGGATGAGTCGCTCGACAACGTCCATTCGATCTACGTTGATCAATGGGATTGGGAGAAGATCATCACGCGCAAGACGCGCACCGTGGAATATCTGAAGGCGACGGTTACGGCGATCGTGAACGCGATCTGCGACACGGCCGACCGCCTGCACGCGGCCTTCCCGCAGCTGCCTCCCACCTTGTCGCGTGAGGTGACCTTTGTGACCTCGCAGGAGCTTGAGGACCTCTATCCCACCCTGTCGGGCTCCGAGCGCGAGACCGCCTTCCTGCGTGAGCACAAGACCGCCTTTATCATTGGGATCGGCGGCGCGCTCCGCTCGGGCAAGCCGCATGACGGCCGTGCCCCCGACTATGACGATTGGGCGCTGAACGGTGACCTCTTCTTCTGGTGTGATACCCTCGACCGTGCGCTCGAGATCTCCTCGATGGGCATCCGCGTCGATGCCGAGTCGCTCTCGCGCCAGCTGGCGATCGCCGGGTGTGAGGAGCGCCGCGAGTACCCCTTCCACAAGATGCTCCTTGCCGATGAGCTGCCCCTGACGATCGGCGGCGGTATTGGCCAGTCGCGGCTTTGCATGCTCCTGATGGGCTGTGCCCACGTCGGGGAGGTGCAGGTCAGCGTGTGGGATGAGGAGACCGTCCGCATCTGCGCCGAGGCCGGCGTGATGCTCCTTTGATATGGAGCTGACCACTCCCTCCGTCATCCGCTCGCTGATGAGCGAGGCGGGCATCACCTTCCGCAAGGAGTTCGGCCAGAACTTCCTGACGAACCGCGACGTTGTGGAGCGCATTGCCGACGCGGCCGCCGAGAGCGAGGAGACGATGATCCTCGAGATCGGCCCCGGCATCGGGTCGCTGACACAGAAGCTGTGCGAGCGCTATGCCAAGGTCGTGGCGATCGAGATCGACCGTGGGCTCATCCCCTTGCTCGATAAGACCCTCGCCGAGTATGACAACGTCAAGATCATCGAGGGGGACGTCATGAAGGTCGACCTTCCGGCCCTCGTTGCGCGCGAGGCCGAGGGGCGCCCCGTGGCCGTTTGCGCCAATCTCCCCTATTACATCACAACACCGATCCTTCTGCGCCTGCTTGAGACGCATCTCCCCCTCACCTCGATCACGGTGATGATCCAGAGCGAGGTGGCCGACCGCCTGGCGGCACCTGCCGGCTCGCCCGAGTACGGCTCGATCACGGCGGTGCTCGGCTATTACGGCGAGGTGCGGCGCCTCTTTACCGTTTCGGCAGGGAACTTCATGCCGCCGCCGAAGGTCTCCTCGGCCGTTGTGCGGCTTGACCTTTACCGCGAGCCGCGTTATACGCCCCTCTCCGAGGCCTATCTCTTCCGCGTGATCCACGCGGCCTTTGCCCAGCGGCGTAAGACCCTTGTGAACGCCCTCGCAGGCCCCCTTGCGCTCGATAAGGAGACCATCACCGAGGTGATCACCTCCCTCGGGCATTCGCCGACCGTGCGCGGTGAGCGCCTCTCGACGGCGGAGTTTGTGTGCCTTGCCGATGCGCTTTATGAAAAAACAAAAAAGCCTCAATGAGGCTTTTTTGTTTTTTCACTTGATCTCAACCGTCACACGCTTGCCGCAGGTGTTGGCGGCGGCCTTCATCACACAACGGATGGCCTTGGCGATCTTGCCGTGATGGCCGATCACCATGCCGGTGTCCTCCTCGGCAACCGAGAGGACGAAGGTGATATCGTCACCGTCTACCGTCTCCTCGACAGTCACGCTGTCGGGAGTGTCAACGATGGCGCGTGCAATATCGGTCAGGATTTGCTTCAGATCCATGCCGATCCTACCTCTTACCGATTACTCGGCCGAGGCGCTCTTCTTGAGCAGAGCCTTGACGGTGTCGGTGGGCTGAGCACCCTTGGCGATCCAAGCGGCGGCGCGCTCCGCGTCGATCTTGATCTCGGCGGGCGAGGTCATGGGGTTGTAGTAGCCGATCTCCTCGATGAAGCGGCCGTCACGGGGGTAACGCTCGTCAGCCACGACAACACGGTAGAAGGGGGACTTCTTCGCGCCCATTCTTCTCAGTCTGATTTTAACCATTGCTTTTTCCTCCACAAAGTTGTTTTTTATTTTTTGTTATTATAAAAATCCGATCAGAACGGAATTTTCATCTTACCGCCGAAGAGCCCCTTCATTTTACCGGGAGAAGAGAACTGCTTCATCATCTTTTTCATCTGCTCAAATTGCTTTAAGAGCTTGTTGACGTCCTCGACCGAGGTGCCGCTCCCTGCTGCGATACGCTTGCGGCGCGAGCCGTTCAGGACCTCGGAGGGGTGCAGGCGCTCCTCGGGGGTCATCGAGAGCACGATGGCCTCGATGCGCGAGAGCTGCCGTTCATCCACATTCATATTTTCAACCGCCGAGGGCTTGACGCCCGGCAGCATCCCGAGGATCTGGTTGAGGTTGCCCATCTTGCGGAGCTGACGGAGCTGCACGAGGAAGTCCTCAAGCGAGAAGGTCGCCTCGCGCATCTTGCGCTCCATATCGGCCGCCGTCTTCTCGTCAAAGGCCGCCTCGGCCTTCTCGATCAGCGAGAGGACGTCCCCCATCCCGAGGATGCGGGAGGCCATGCGGTCGGGGTGGAAGGCCTCAAGGGCGTCCATGCCCTCGCCCGTGCCGATGAACTTGATCGGCCGCCCCGTGACATACTTGACCGAGAGCGCCGCACCGCCGCGCGTGTCACCGTCCATCTTGGTCATGACAACGCCCGTGATGTCGAGCTGCTCATTGAAGGTGGTGGCAACGTCCACCGCGTTCTGACCCGTCATCGAGTCAACGACGAGCAGGATCTCGGTGGGGCCGACCGCCTCCTTGATGCGGCGCAGCTCCTCCATCATGTCCTCATCAATGTGCAGGCGACCTGCCGTATCAATGAAGACCATGTCGTGGCCGTGCTTTTTGGCGTGCTCAACGCCCGCCTTGGCGATCTTGACGGGGTTTGTGCCGGTGCCCATCGAGAAGACGGGAACGCCCACGGTGTCACCGACGATCTTCAGCTGATCGACGGCGGCCGGGCGGTAGACGTCACAGGCGACGAGCAGGGGATTCTTCCCCTTCTTTTTGAAATGAAGCGAGATCTTACCCGTGTGCGTCGTCTTACCGGCACCCTGAAGACCCACCATCATAATGACCGTCGGTGGCTTCGAGGCGATCTCGATCTTCGGCGATTCCGAGCCCATCAGGCGGATGAGCTCCTCATTGACGATCTTGATGATCTGCTGTGCGGGGAGCAGGCTTTCAAGCACCGCCTCGCCCACAGCACGCTCGGTCACCGCCTTGACAAACTCGCGGACGACCTTGAAGTTGACGTCAGCCTCAAGCAGAGCCAGCTTGACCTCGCGCATGCCCTCACGGACATCGGCCTCGGTGAGCTTGCCCTTGCTGCGGAACTTTTTCAGCGCCGCGGACAGCTTTTCGGTTAATCCCTGGAACATTGACACAGCGCGATACTCCTTCCTTATGGCTCGAGGAAATCGGACGAGAGGCGGATGGCCTCCCGGCTGAGCGCACGCACGCGCTCATCGGGGAATGCGGCAAGCGCCTCGGCCAGCGGCCGTAGGCGACCGGCTGCCGCAAGCAGCTCACGGTGACGGGCGGCAAGCCCTAAGCGCTCCTCGAGGAAGAATAACTCCTCCTCCCCCTTTTTCAGTATGTGGCGGACACCCTGGCGCGAGATGCCCTCGCCCTCGGCGATCTCGGCGAGCGAAAGATCGTCACCGTAATAGGCACCGAGGATCGCGCGCGTTCTTTCAGGCAGCACCTCGCCGTAAAAATCAAGGAGAAATTCCACGGTCAGATCCTTTTCAAACATGGAGCCCCCCTGTAAAGCTTTTTACTTTACAAGTATAGCACGCTTCCTTGCTTTTGTCAATAAAAAAATAAAAAAATTTTGAAAAAACACTTGAATTTTCAGAAGAACTGTGGTACAATTCTTTAATGTATGCAGGTGAGTGCTTTTTCACACCCCTCTCAGGTGATAATGCAGTCCGAACGCAACAAATAATTTGGAGGAAAGTGTCGTGCCGAACATCAAATCTGCCAAAAAGCGTGTGAAGGTGACAGAGGCCAAGGCTCTGCGCAACCAGATCTTCAAGTCGCAGATGCGCACCATCATCAAGAAGTATGATGCCGCGCTCGCCGCCGGTGACCGCGAGGTGGCCGCCGCCGCATACAAGGTTGCTGTGAAGAAGATCGACCAGGCCGTTGCTCATGGGATCCTTCACAAGAACAACGCCGCACACAAGAAGAGCAGCTTCACCAAGAAACTGAACGCCATGGCGTAATAAAAAAGCACCGCACACGCGGTGCTTTTTTATTTTTCATTTTTTCCTGCCTTCGGGATATACTGTTAGCAGTAGAAAGCGAAAGGCGGTTTTTGTATGCGACGGGCAAGCGGTGTTCTTCTCCCTGTATTTTCCCTCCCGGGGCGGTTTTCCCGTGGGACGCTCGGGGAGGCGGCCCATCGGTTCATTGATGCCATTGCGGACGGCGGCTTTACCCTCTGGCAGACCCTCCCCCTGACACCTCCCGATGCCTACGGCTCGCCCTACGCCTCGGACTCCTCCTTCGCGACCGACCCCGCCCTCCTCGATATTGATGCCCTCGTGGCCGAGGGGCTCCTGTCGCCCGGGGAGGCCGAGGGGGGAGATCACGGCGCCCTCCTCTCGCTTGCGGCCTCCCGTGCCGAGCGTGCCCCCCTCGATGCGTATCTTGAGGCACACCCCGAGACGGCCGCTTATTGCCGCCACCGCGCGACCGATGACGGGGGGCTGTATACCCACGCCTTCTGCCAGGCGGCGCTCGACCGCCAATGGGCGGCCGTGCGTGAGCACGCCCGGGCGCGCGGCGTGTGCATCATCGGTGATCTTCCGATGTACGTCGCTCCCGGGAGTGCCGATGCCGCCCTGTATCCCGAGGCCTTTTGCGGCGGTGGGGACGCCGCGGGGGTGCCGCCCGATTATTTCTCGCCCGAGGGGCAGGTGTGGGGGAATCCCCTTTACGATTGGGAGAGACTGCGCGAGGGGGGCTACGCCTTCTTCCGCGCGCGCCTTAGCTATCTCCTTGACCGCTTTGACGGTGTGCGCCTCGACCACTTCCGGGGCTTTTCCGCCTATTACCGCATTCCGGGCGGCGCCCCTGCTACCGAGGGGCGGTGGGAGGAGGGACCCGGTACCGCGCTCTTTGCGGCGCTTTCGGACCTCCTTTCGGGGCGTGAGGTGATCGCCGAGGATCTCGGCGAGGTGGATGGCGCGGTCGAAGCCCTGCGGCGCGAGTGCGGCTTTCTCTCGACCCGTGTGTTTCAGTTTGCCTTCCTCGGTGACCCCGGGAGCCTCCATCTGCCGCACAACTATACCGAGGACTGCGTGGCCTATTCGGGCACGCATGACAACGATACTTTGCAAGGATACCTCGATTCCATGCCCGAGGGCGAGCGTGCCTACCTCCTTGACTATTGCGGCGCTACCGCACGGGAGGAGGCCGCCGCCGCGGTGATCCGCACGCTCCTTTCGTCGGTCGCGCGCCTCGCCGTCTTCCCAATGCAGGATCTCCTCGGCATCGGTGGGGAAGGGAGGATCAACATCCCGGGGCGCGCCGAGGGGAATTGGGCCTGGCGGCTGCCAGACGACTATCTTGACACCTTTGACCCTGCACGCTATCTGTATCTGAACCGCCTCTTTGGGCGACAATGAAAAAAGCCTCGTACGAGGCTTTTTTCATTGTCAGTCCTGCCAATAGTCGAGGGGCTCGGAGAGCCCGATATCCGAGGCCCGGAAGGTGATCTCCTTTCCCTCCTTTACCTTTTTGGTATAATCGTTGATCGCACGGAAGGCGTATTTGCCGAGGATGAGAAGGGTGGGGATATTGATCAGCGTCATGGCTCCCATAAAAATATCCGAGATGTTCCACAACAGATCGGCCGAAAGCCCCGCTCCGAGGAGGATCAGAAGCGAGAAGCCGAGATAATAGGCGTTTTTGACCCGGGTCCTCGGCTCCTTGCCGACGATGTGGAGGATGGCCTTATCCACATAGAACAGATTGCCGATGAGGGTGGTAAAGGCGAAGAGCACCATGGCCACCACGATGAAGATCGGACCAAAGCCGCCGAGCGAGGCCTCAAGAGCCCTCTGGATGTAGGGGGCTCCTGCAAGGTCTGCCGTGGGCTGAATGCCCGAGCACATACACATAAAGGCGGTTGCCGAGCAGACGAGGATCGTGTCAAGAAAGACCGACAGCACCTGGACGAGCCCCTGCTTTACGGGGTGGGTGACCTCGGCCGATGCCGAGGCGTTGGGGGCCGAGCCGACACCTGCTTCATTCGAGAAGAGGCCGCGCTTGATGCCGTACATCAGGCAGGAGCCGCTAAAGCCGCCGAAGATCGCCCGAAGGTCGAAGGCGCCGCGGAAGATCTCTGCGAATACCCCCGGGAGTGCCCGAATGTTGAGGATCACGATGAGGAGTGCAATCAGGATATAGGCAATGCCCATCACGGGGACGAGAATGCCGGTGACACGGATCATCCGCCCGCCGCCGCCGAGCAGGCAATAGCCGACAAGCAGCGCGACGATACCGCCGATGATCCACGGGGTGACCTTGGGGTTATAAAACCCGAACACCTCGAAGGTGGATTGCAGATTGTACGAGGCCAGCATGTTGAAGCCCACGCCGTAGGTCAGGATGAGCAGCACCGAAAAGACGATCGCCAGAGGGCGGCACCTGAGCCCCTTTTCAATATAATACGCCGGCCCACCGTAGCAGCTCCCCTCGCCACGGCGCTTATAGATCTGTGCGAGGGTGCTCTCCATCAGCGCGGAGGCACCGCCGATGAGAGCGATGACCCACATCCAGAAGACAGAGCCGAAGCCGCCGAGGCAGAGCGCGGTCGATACACCGATGATGTTGCCCGTGCCGACCCTCGAGGCGGTGGAGACCATCAGGGCCTGAAAGGAGGAGACGCCCCCTTTGTCGGTTGGCTTTTCCATTACGTTTTTGATCTGCTCCCGAAAGAGGCGGAATTGCGAAAACTTCGTGCGGACGGTGAAGTAGAGCCCTCCGCCGACGAGAAGGATGATCAGGACATAATTGTATAAGGAATTGCTGATCCCCTCGACGATCTTCTCCATAAGAAACTCCTCTTTTTGATATGTCATGCCTCTATTATAGCGGATTTTTCGGGAGAAATCAACTCTGTTTGCCCAAAAGGGCTCGGCCAATGGCACGAGGGGCGCCGCCCCTCGATGCTCTTGACTTACGATACAAGGTGTGCTACAATAAAACTACCTACTATTTTTGAAAAAGGGGGGCGGTTTTGTCATGGAGCATACCGTCTGGTCGGAAAAGATCCTACAGGCGCTTGCGGACGAGAGGATCCTTTTGCAACGCCATCTTCTGCGTGAGACGGGGGAGCATGACCATTGCTTTCTCGAGCTCACCTATATTGTCAGGGGACCCGTGGAGCACACAAAGGACGGCCGGCGCGAGATCCTGTCGTCGGGCGACTACTTCATTGTGGATTACGGGAGCACCCACAGCTATAAGGCCGTGGGAGACGGCCGCTTTGAGAACCTCGACTGCCTCTTTCTCCCCGAGCTCCTTGACCCCGTTTTGCGCGGCACAAAAAGCCTGCGCACCTGCCTCGAGCATTATCTGCTCGGCTTCCGCATGAACGCGCTTGTGAAGAATCCGGCCGATACCACCTTTCACGATGAGGATGGCGCTGTGCGCGCACTGTTGCGCCGGATGGAGCGTGAAGCGGCCGACAAGCGCCCGGGCTATACCGAGTTTTTGCGCTGTTATCTCCTTGAGATCCTGCTCCACACCATGCGCAAGATCGAGCATGCCGAAAGCACGGCGCAGGAGGAGGGGATCAGCACCTTCCTCTCGCGGTACGTGGAGGAGCATTACCGCGAGGAGATCTCGCTCTCCGCGCTGTGCCGCGAGATGCATTACAGCCTCCCCTACGTCAGCCGCCGCTTCCGCAAGGAGACGGGGGTCTCCTTCGTCCGGTATCTCCAAAACTACCGCGTGATGCAGGGGTGCCGCCTCCTTACCTCCTCCGACCGCTCGCTCCCCGAGATCGCCGCGCTTGTCGGTTATGGCGATCCCAAATTCTTTGCCACTCTCGTCCGCCGCATGACCGGGCTTTCCCCCGCCGATTTCCGCAAGAAGAAAGGATAGGCCGGCAGC
>JAZSGE010000010.1:0-20858 GCA_045532575.1 Eubacteriales bacterium
TCCCGAGCTTCATTACAAGCTCCATTATATCTCGAAGTATTACGGTCGCTCTGCCAACGGCGAGATCCTGTACCTGATACGGCAGGAGATCAAGGCCTTTGAGAAGAGCGAAGGGGAAATTGAAATTCCCACACCACCGACGGAGAATTAAGCTCACCTCTAAACAAAGCATAGCCCCCCACACAGTGGGGGGCTTTCATTTTCGGGCATAGCCTCTATCATCCCCACCTCCGGAAAACAAAAAGTGCGCCCCCGAAGGAACGCACCGAAAAAGCGACACCCCTTCATTGTTGCCACACAATCTCATTTTCTACATTAGAGGGAAACGAGGAGAAAGGGAAGCGCCTTTTACCAAGACAGTTTCCCAACTAATGCAAAAAATATTCGATTGTGTGGCAAGAACATTATAGCACGGGGTCCGGAATTTGTCAAACAGTAAAATTGCCTAGACTGAGCCGATGGTGGAAAAAGCTCACACCAAAGGCTCCGCCGCCACCTCTCCGTGGGGGCTAACAGCGACAAAGCCTTCGCTCCCCGGAGGAGGGTCCCGCCCTCTCAGTCGCGTTCCGCGACAGCTCCCCCGAAGGGGGGGCCTTGCTGGCACGAAGGCTGCGCTATCCCGAGGGGAAGGCCTTGGGGGCTGTATTCATAGCGAGGGGCAGGCACGCATACAGTATAACGAGGTACTGCTATGCGCTTGCTTGAATTTCTGAACACCTATCTTCTCGGGGCACTTCTGCCGCCGTTTCTCCTCCTCTCGGGGCTCTTCTTTTATGTACGGCTCGGGGCCTTTCCACTCCGTCATCCGCGGCGCACGCTCGGGCAGCTGAGGGGGGGCGAGGGACGGGGGAGCAGTCTGCGCGCCCTGACGCTGGCACTCGCGGGAACGCTCGGTGTCGGCAATATCACGGGAGTCGCGGTGGCACTCCTCTTCGGTGGGGCGGGCGCCGTCTTCTGGCTCTGGGTGGGAGGCCTTGCCGCCGCCATCCTCAAGTACGCCGAGATCACGCTGTCGCTGGACGCGCGCCAAAGCGCCGGCGAAAGCCGCGGAGCGATCGACTACATCCGCCCTTCCCTTGGGCGGTGGGCGGCGCGCCTCTTTGCCCTCCTCTCGCTCGGCCTTTCGCTGACGATGGGGAGCCTTTTGCAGGGAAACGTGATCACCGAGGGGATCACGCCCGTCCTGCCGCTCCGCCCGCTGTCGGTCGGTCTTGGGCTTGCCGGGGTGACCCTCCTTTTGTTCCTTGGGGGGCGGCAATGGGTGGAGCGCCTGACGGCGGTGCTGATCCCCCTTTTCACGCTCCTCTATGTAGGGGCGGCGCTTACGGTTGTTTTTGTAAACATTACTTCACTACCGGGTGTTCTCCTCCGCATACTGCGCGAGGCATTCTCCTTGAAGAGTGCCGGGGCCGGGCTTGGCGGCCTTGGGATCGCACGGGCGATGCGCGCCGGCATCGGGAAGGGGCTGTTCTCCAACGAGGCGGGGGTTGGCACCGCCCCCTTTGCTCACGGCGCCGCCGCCGTCACCTCGCCGGCGCGGCAGGGGATCCTAGGTCTCATCGAGGTCTTTGTGGATACGCTCCTGATGTGCACGCTGACAGCGCTCAGTGTGCTCGTGGTCTTTGATCCTCTCCCTGCCCTCTCCCCGACGGCCCTTGTCGCCGCCGCCTTTCAAACGGCGCTCGGCGATCCTGCGGAGGGCTTCCTCGCGGTGTCGATCCTCTTTTTTGCCTATGCGACGGTCGCCTGCTGGGTAAGCTATGGGCAGACCGCGCTCGTATGCCTCAGCCGCCGCCCTACCGTGCGCGCCGCGTATGCGTTCGTCTTCTGCGCGCTTCTCGTCCTCGGGAGCCTCCTCCCGGCCGATGGCGTATGGGCGCTTTGCGATACCGTGATCGCCTCGATGGCGCTTTTGAATATCACAGCACTCCTCCGAAATGCGCGGCGCATCGGCGAGCTGACACGGAGGGCGGGGCTGTGTGGAGCATAAGAAAAGAGCACTCCCCGGGAGTGCTCTTTTCTTATGAGAGGACGCGAGGCCCTTACAGAAGACGGATGTGAGAGAGGAGCTCGCCGCCGGCGGGGGGGATCCTTGCGATCTTATCGGTAAGCTCGCTTTCGCTGATCGTGGGGGTCAGGAAGGCGATCCCCTCGGCGGTGGCGATCGGCTCGACATCCCCGAAGATCACGGCGGCGGCGTTCTCGGCGATGCCGCCAAGGGCGAGGTAGCGGCGGCACGCGAAGTGGGTGAAGTCGGTAACGGCTCCCGCCTCGGCAGGCTTCCACGCGCGGTGGACGGGCGCGCCGCCCGAGGCCACGTGCATCACGTCACCGACCATCGCCGAGGCGGTGGGAGCGGCGCCGGCGCCACGGCCGAAAAAGAGGACGTCATCCACGAAATCGCCGTGGACGAGCACACCGTTGAAGACATCGGAAATCGTATAGAGGGGCGAGGAGCGCGGCACCCAGAAGGGCGCGACCATCAAAAAGAGGTTCCCCTCCTCACTGCGAATCATCCGCCCAAGGAGCTTGATCGAATAACCAAGACTCTCTGCCGCGCGGACATCGGCCTCGCGGATCGCGGTGATGCCCTCGGTATGGATCGCCTCGGTGGGAACGAGGACACCGGTGGCCACCGCCGTCAGAATGGCGATCTTACGGCAGGCATCCAGCCCCTCGACATCGGCGGCGGGGTTGGCCTCGGCATATCCCCTCGCCTGTGCCTCGGCCAGGGCCTCGGCAAAGGACTTCCCTGCCGAGAACATCTCGGTGAGAATGAAGTTGGTGGTGCCGTTCAGGATGCCGGCGATACTGTCGATCTCGTTGCCCGACAGGTCCTCGGCGATCGGATGGAGGACGGGGATACCGCCGCCAACGCTCGCCTCAAAGAGGTACTGCACCCCGTGGGCGGCCGCCGCCTCGAGAAGGCTTGTCCCGAAATTGGCGACGACCTCCTTGTTGGAGGTGACCACGTGCTTGCCTGCCTCCAGGGCCGCCATCGAAAACTCGTAGGCCGGGTGGCTGCCGCCCATCGCCTCGATGACCATCCCGACCTCGGGGTCGGACACGATGGTGTCGAACTCGCGGACGAGCTTATCGGCATACGGGCAATCGGGAAGCTCACGGCGCTCCAGAATATATTTGACCTCAATGGGCTGACCGGCGCGCGCCGCAAGGAGGGCGGCGTTCTTCGTCAGAAGGTCTACCGTGCCGCGGCCGACAACGCCGCAGCCAAGGACTGCTACCTGCATAGATGATCTCCTTATGATTGGTAAGGACTAGTATAGCACATTTCGTGGCGAATTGCAAGGGAATCGGGAAAAATACACGCAAAGAAAAAGAAAAGAGGCGCGGCCGTGCCGCGCCTTTTTTCTTTATGCCTCGGCAGGAGCGGCTTCCTCAGCCGGCTTCTCCTCACAAGAGTCACACTCGCAAGCGTTGTCACACTCACCCTCACAGTCCTCGCACTCGCACTCGAGCTCTTCCTCGATCTCGTAGCCCGTGAACTTGTTGATGAGATAAAGCACGCCGAACGCGGCGGCCAGCACGCTGGCGATATACCCGACAGCAGCAAAAAACTTCGTCATTGTGGTATCCCCCTTTCCTTGGTACTTTCATTGTATCATATTCCCCCTCCGATTGCAAGAACTTTTTTTGAAAAAAGAGAAAAAAAGGACTTGCATTTTAGAAAGGGTTGTGCTATAATAACATTCGCGTGATTTGTATTCAAATAAAAATGCACATAGAGAGCCCCGTCCGCGGGGTCAGAGATTCAGGAGGTGTCAGTCATGGCAAAATGCAGTGTTTGCGGAAAAGGCGTCGTTTTCGGCCACAACGTTTCTCACTCGAACCGTAAGACCAACCGTACTTGGAAGCCCAACATCCGCAAGGTCAAGGCCATCGTCGGCGGTAGCCACGAGAGCATTTACGTTTGCACCCGTTGCCTTCGTTCGGGCAAGGTTGAGCGCGCCTGACCAACAGAAATCCCGTCACTCGACGGGTTTTTTGTTTTCGGGCACAAGATAGCGGTACCCGAGCTTGAGAAGAATGGCAAAGAGCGGCCCGAGGAGGAGCCCAAGGATCCCGAAGAGCCGCGCCCCGAGGTAGAGCGAAAAGAGCGAGAGCAAGGGATGGACGCCGAGCATGTGGCCGACAAGGCGCGGCTCGACGACCTGGCGGACGACCTCGGTGATCCCGAAGAGCACCAAAAGCCCGATCCCCCTCCCCACCTCCCCCAAAAGGAGTGACACGATCCCCCACGGCACAAGCACGGTGCCTACGCCGAGCACGGGGAGGATGTCAAGGGCGGCAAGGAGGGCGGCAAGGAGCAAGGGATAGCGCACCCTAAGGAGCGTGAGCCCGAGGAGCATCAGAAGGAAGACGATCCCCGTCAGCGTAAGGTAAGCACGCACATAGGCGCCCCCCATCCGGAAAACACCGCGGCGCGCGTCCCCAAGGCGCGAGGAGAGCCGCTCGGGGAGGAGGCGGCGCACTGCCCCGTGGACCCCCTCAAGGTCGAGGCTGAAGTAGAAGGCCGCCACGACCGACACAAGGAGGAAGAGGACGACCTCCGGCAGACCGAGGAGCGCGCTCCCGACCGCCGAGGGCAGCTTCCCCGCGAGGGTCTCGACCGACCGCGCAAGGAGGGTCTTCAGGTAGTCGGAAAGCCGCGAAAGCGCCGGGCTCCCGTCCTCCGCCCCCGGGAAAAGCTCGTAGAGCCTCGCCAGGAGCCGATCGAGCACCGAGGAGTCCTCCACCAAGGAGGCGAGCACGCCGCGCGCCTCGGCAAACAGCCGGAAAAGGACGCCGAAGACGACCGTCAGCAGAAGGAGCAGAAGGAGCAGGATGCTCACACAGCTCACAAGGCGAAGCGGCAGTCCCGTCCTTTTGTGAAGATAAAAGTTCAAGGGGCGCAAAAGGAGCGCCGCCCCCCACGCCAGGAGGAAGGGCAACAGCACCGGCAAAAGGAAGGAGACCGCCAGCCATAGGGCGGCCACCGCCATGGCTGCCGTGAGCCCCATGGCCGCAAGGCGAACAAAATCAATATCGCGAAATCTCATAGCTCACCCCCGAATACTACTTAGTATATTCCGAAGGGTCAGCGTTTATTTCATTTTTTATTATAAAGGAGACAGTCACATGGTCGTTATTGAAATGGAAAACGGAAAGAAGATCAAGCTGGAGTTGTGCCCCGAGGCGGCACCGAAAACGGTGGCGAACTTTGAGTCGCTCGTCCGCCGTGGCTTTTACGACGGTCTGATCTTCCACCGCGTGATCGCCGGCTTTATGATCCAGGGCGGCGACCCCGAGGGCACCGGCATGGGCGGCTCGCGCGAGACGATCGTCGGCGAGTTTGCCGCGAACGGTCACCAAAATCCCCTGAAGCATACGCGCGGTGTGATCTCGATGGCACGCACCTCGGCCCCGAACTCGGCCTCCTCGCAGTTCTTCATCATGCACGCCGATGCCCCCTATCTTGACGGGCAGTATGCCGCCTTCGGCCGTGTTGTCGAGGGGATGGAGACGGTCGACGAGATCGCCGCCGTTGCCACCGATTACAGCGACCGCCCGCGCATCGATATGCGCATGGCCAAGGTCACGATCGAGTAAAAAGCAAAAAAGCCGACCAAGGGTCGGCTTTTTTTGATGACAGAGGGACGAGAGGCGGACCGCCGGGGACGTCGGTGCACGGCTCTCGCGGAGGGAAAACGGATGATATTTGTCGTCGAGGGGGGCTACGAAGGCGACCACGGCGGTCGTCGAGCATGGTTGCCTTCCTCGGCGGCGAAGATCGCAATTTGCGCCGGTGCGCGGCTCTCGCGGAGGGAAAACAGATGATATTTGTCGTCGAGGGGGGCTGCGAAGGCGACCACGGCGGTCGTCGAGCATGGTTGCCCTCCTCGGCGGCGAAGATCGCCGTTTTCACCCGCGAGAGGAGGGATTGGTGCCGAAAGCACGCTTATAACTCCTCCAGAACGCCGTGTAATCCGAAAACCCGCAGGCGAGGTAGACCTCGCTCGGCTTTCCGCCGAGGCGGATGAGGTTCTGGGCGGCGAGGAGGCGCTTGTCGGTAATGTACTTCTTGGGGCTGGTCTTCAGCTTGGTGCGGAAAAGGCGAAAGAGGTAGGACTCGGTCACGTAGAGGGCATCGGCTACCTCGCCGACGTCACGGACGGTGAACAGGTTCTCGTTGATGTAGGCAAGGGCGCGCGAGAGGATCGGATGAAGGGTCGAATAGCGCCGCACCTCGTCACTCGGCATTAGGGAAAGATCGTAAAAGAGGGCCTGGAGCAGGACCTTGAGCGCCTTCTCAAAGTCGTTCTGTGACATGACGGTGCTCCAATGCTCCATCTTCTGAAACAGCATCGCCGTCATCGGGGCATCGGCCAGGCTCACGACCTCATGCTGCTCCATCACGCGGCGCGCCTCGGGGATATCGAGGCTATCCAAATCAAAGAGCAGATTGTAGCGCTCGTATTCCCGGTCGGAATCAATACGCAGAACATGATATCGCCGTGGGCGCACAAGGACAAGGTCGCCGCGCGTCAGCTTGTATTTCCTATCCTCGGTGATGTGTGTCACGTCGCCGCGCACAAAATAGATCAGCTCACACAGATTGTGCGTGTGTGCGTCGTAGATCTCCTTCTCGGGTATACTCGTCTTATGGCGGTAAAAAACATCCCGCTCGAAGTTCCAAAGGATCTCCCCGTCCTTCATTTTTCCCTCCTGTTCATATTTTGCAAAGTAAATATAAAGTTTTTGGTATTCCTTTTCATTTGCTTCTGTCCTATAATGAAATCAGAACCAACCGAAAGGAGACATTCTATGAAAAAATTAAACCTTGCTCTCATCGGCCAGGGCCGAAGCGGCCGTGACATCCACGGCAAGCACCTGAAGAGCGATGCCAACCAGGAATTCATCGTCAAGTACGTGGTCGATGCCGATGCCGGCCGCCGCGCCCGTGCCGAGCAGGAATATCCCGGCTGCAAGACGTTCGCCGATTACCGCGAGCTGTTTGCCTGTGACGATATCGACGTCGTGGTGAACGCCACCTATTCTCAATTCCATTACCCGGTCTCGAAGGATCTGCTCGCTCATGGCTTCAATGTCCTTTGCGAAAAGCCCCTCTGCCGCACGCGCGAGGAGGGCGACGATCTGATCGCCACCGCCAAGGCGAACGGCGTTCTCCTTGCCGTCTTCCAGCAGTCCTTCTATGCTCCCTTCTTCGCGAAGGCGATCGAGGTCGTCAAGAGCGGTGTGCTCGGCGAGATCCGCCAGGCCAACCTGCGCTATAACGGCTTCTCGCGCCGTTGGGACTGGCAGACCCTGCAGAAATGCTGTGCCGGCGGCACCTACAACACCGGCCCGCACCCGATCGGTCTTGCCCTGGGTCTTCTCGATTTTGATAAGGACGCCCGCCTCGTCTATTCGCGCCTTGGCACGGCTCTCACGAGCGGCGACGGCGACGACTGTGCGAAGCTCATCCTGACCGCCCCCGGTAAGCCGATCATCGACATCGAGATCAACTCGAACGATCCCTATTCGACCTACACCCTGAAGATCATGGGCACGCGCGGCACCTTCATGTGCAACACCACCAGCTGGTGGAAGATGAAGTACATCGTGGACGGCGAGAACCCCGAGCGCGCGCCGATCGAGACCTTTATCCAGACCGAGGAGGGCCTGCCGACCTACTGCAGCGAGAACCTCATCGCTCACGAGGAGGAGGGCAAGCTCGACGGCAGCGCCTTCAACATCGGCACGGCCAAGCTGTATAGAAATCTTTACAATGCCCTGAATGGCACCGAAGACCTGATCATTACGGCCGAGATGGGCCGCGATATCATCGGTATTGCCGAGGATGCCTACAAGCAGACTCCCCTGCCCATCCGCTTCTGAGGTTTTGATATGAAGAAGATCGTGATCCTTGGCTGCGAGAACTCGCACGCCAACACCTTCCTTACCTATCTGCGTGACTGCCCCGAGTTTGCGGGGATCGAGGTCACGGGTGTTTACAGCGACGATCGGGAGGCGATGCAGAAGCTCAACGAGACCTTCGGAGTCCCTGTGATGGCGCGCTACGACGAGGCCGTTGGCAAAGTTGACGGTGTGATCGTCACGGCGCGGCACGGCAAGCATCATCTCGAGTATGTGCGCCCCTATCTTGCGAGCGTTGAGGCGGTCTTTATTGACAAGCCCTTCACGATCGACGAGGGCGAGGCCCTCGAGCTTGCGCGCCTTTGCCGCGAGCACGGGGTGCGCCTGACGGGCGGCTCCTGCCTGAAGTTTGCCTCGATCGTTACCGAGGCGCGCAGCGCGGTGCTTGCGAACGAGGGCAAGGTGCTGGGCGGCACGGTCGTGGCCCCTGTCTCGATGACAAACGACTACGGTAATTTCTACTTCTATTCACAGCATCTTGTGGAGATGGTATGCGAGGCCTTCGGTCGGTATCCGACGTCGGTCGCCGCTTTCCCGTGTGGGAGCACCGTGACGGTGATCTTCCGCTATCCGCAGTACACGGTCACCGGGCGCTTTACCGAGGGGGTCTACACCTACGCTGTGACGACACAGATCGGCCGCGAGGTCAAGACCGAGCTTTTGCCCGGGAACGGACTGAACGATTGCTTCTATGCCGAGTTCTCGGCCTTCTACAACGCCCTCACAAAGGGCGAGCAGGCTGAGCCGAGCGAGAGCTTTGTGGCTCCCGTGTTCATCCTGAACGCCATCGACCGCTCGCTTGCGAGCGGCAAGGAGGAGCCTGTTGGCAGCTTCACCCTTTAAAAAGGAAGGACTCCGCAAGGAGTCCTTCCTTTTTGTTTGCTTTCCCTGCGTGCGTTAATTATACCGAAAAGCACACTATTTTGCAAGGGTTTTCAATGATTTTCATAAAAAGATTGCAAAATATAGCGATTTTGTGACACCTTTATTGCTCATATGTCGCCACACACTTTTTCGCCACCCCTTGACAAGCCGCGCCATGGGTGCTATCATGGGTGGGTACCAACGAGAAGGAGGCGCAAAATGCAGCCTTTGCTTATGATCCTTTTATTTGCCGCCATTTCCGTGCTGTCGTCAGCGAAGGCGGTCACGCAGAGCTTTGGTGCTAAGCGGTATACCGTCAACGCCGCTGACAGCCTACTCTTCATGGGCCTCTTTTTCTGCTTTACGGCGCTGACCTTCCTCCCCTCGGTGATCGCCGCGCCGCCGCCGCCGACCGTCCTCCTCTACGCCGTGGTCGCAGCGGTCCTTAATCTCACCTTCCAAGTCAGCTACACGCTGGCGCTCGCGCGCGGCCCTGTCGGGATCACGACCCTCTTCGCCGCGCTTGCCATCCTGATCCCAATCCTCGGCTCGGTGATCTTTTTCGACGAGCGGATGGGCATCCTCCGCACGGTGGGGCTTATCCTCACGGTCCTCACCTTCCTCCTGAATGCCGAGTCAAAGGCAGAGGACGGTAAGCGCGCGGCCGATCGCTCCTGGCCCTTCCTCATCGGGCTCACCTTCCTCGCGAACGGTCTTTCCTCCTTCTTCCAGCGGTGGTTTGCGCGTGGTGCGTACGGCAAGGAGATCGCGGGATACGGCTTTTTCAACTACACGATGGGTGCTGTCATCGCCTTCATCATCGTTTTCCTGATGGCGCGCCGCGGTCATCGCCCTACGATGCGCCTGAAGAGCCCCGCCCTCGGCTGGGCGGCCGCTGTCGGGCTTACGCTCGGCGCCTTCCAATGGCTCTACACCTACGCCCTGCGCGTGATCGATACCACGCTCCTGATGCCGATATACAGCGGCGCAAGCGTGCTGCTCTCGATGCTTGCCGGCGTCCTTTTCTTCAAGGAGCGCCCGTCAAAGCGCCGTCTTCTCGGGGCTGCTGTCGGCATCGCGGCGGTCGTCCTCTTCGGAATTTCATGATTTTTTGTAAACAAAACAACACACGCCGCAAGCTTTTGCGGCGTGTGTTGCTTTTAATTGAAGAACTCGAATTCGAAGTCGTAGATATTGACGAGGTCCTCCTCCTCGACTCCCTTCTCACGCAGAAGGTCGATGACCCCCTCCTTTTGAAGGATGCGCTGGAAGAAGGCGATCGACTCGCGGTCCTCGAAATTGACCTGGCCTAGGAGGTTGCGGAGCCATTCGCCCTCGACAAAGAAGGTGTGATTCTCGCGGCGGACGGTGGTCACGCGCTCACCGGCACCGCGTGTCGAGCGCTCCTCGGGCGTGATCTCATCGGCGTAGACGGTGATGGGAGGCAGATCCTCGAGGGTCTCGGCGGTGAGGCGGACAAGGGCATCGAGGCCTTCGCCCGTTACGGCACTGACGAAGAGGAGGGGACGGCCGAGGGCCTTGACCCCCTCGATAAAGCGCTGTACGTGCTCCTCCTCCTCGAGGAAGGAGTCGCACTTGTTGGCGACAACGATCTGCGGGCGGCGGGCGAGCTCGGGGCTGTAGCGCGAGAGCTCCTCGTCGATCTTTCTGAGGTCGTCGAGGGGGTCGCGCCCGTCGGTGCCGGCCACATCCACCACGTGGAGGAGGAGGCGGCAACGGTCAACGTGACGGAGGAAGGCATGGCCGAGGCCGAGGCCGTCAGCGGCGCCCTCGATAAGGCCGGGGATATCGGCGGCGACAAAGCCGCGCCCCTCTCCGCCGAGAGAGACGACACCGAGGTTTGGGGCGAGGGTGGTAAAGGGGTAGTTGGCGATCTTTGGCTTGGCGGCCGAGATGCGCGAAAGGATCGAGGATTTACCGGCATTCGGGAAGCCGACAAGGCCCACATCGGCGAGCATCTTCAGCTCGAGCAGGACCTCGCGCTCCTCGCCGCGCGTGCCGCTTTTGGCAAAGCGCGGGATCTGGCGGGTGGGGGTGGCGAAGTGACGGTTGCCCCAGCCGCCGCGACCGCCGCGGCAGACGATGAAGTCGTCTCCGTTTGACATATCGTGGAGGATGCGGCCACTCTCGGGCTCCTTGATCAGGGTGCCCGGGGGAACAAGGATGACGAGCGGCTCACCGCTCTTCCCGTGGAGCTTTCCGCCCCGCCCGGACTCACCCGAGGCGGCGATAAACTTGCGCTTATAGCGGAAGGCGAGGAGGGTATTGGAGCCTTGATCGATGCGGAAGATGATGTCGCCGCCGTTGCCACCGTCGCCGCCGTCAGGGCCGCCGGCCGAGACGTACTTCTCGCGGTGGAAGGCCACGGCACCGTTGCCGCCGTCTCCCGCCTTCAGATAGATCTTGATGGAATCAATAAACAAGGGGGGCCTCCTTAGAGCTTATCGGGCATATCGTCACCGCGCTGGCGGATGACGAGGCGGATGGGCGTACCCGTGAAGCCGAAGGAGGTACGCAGGCAGTTTTCGAGATAGCGCTGATACGAGAAATGGAAGAGGGCGGCGCTGTTGCAGAAGATCACGAAGGTGGGCGGTGCGACCGAGACCTCGGTCATGTAGTAGATCTTCAGGTGCTTGCCCTTGTCCGAGGGGGGCTGGACACGTGTGATGGCATCGTTCAGAAGATCGTTGAGCATGCCCGTTGTAATACGCTTGTGCGCCTCGGCATACACCTCGAGGATCTTCTCGAAGAGGAGGCCGGTGCGCTGCCCTGTCAGGGCGGAGACGTAGTAGATGGGGGCGTAGGGCATATAGGCGAGGGCGGTGCGGATTTTCTTATTGAACTCGTTCACGGTCGAGTTATCCTTCTCGATGAGATCCCACTTGTTCACAACGATAATGGTGGCCTTGCCCGCCTCGTGGGCGATGCCGGCGATCTTCTCGTCCTGCTCGGTGATACCCTCGGCGGCATCGATCAGGAGCAGGCAGACGTCGGCGCGCTCGACCGCCATCTTGGCGCGCAGGACCGAGAATTTTTCGATGCGGTCCTCGACCTTGCTCTGGCGGCGGATACCGGCGGTGTCGATAAAGGTGAAGCGCCCGAGCTCGTTCCGGAATTCGGTATCCACGGCATCGCGCGTGGTGCCCGGGATGCTCGAGACGATCTGGCGCTCTTCGCCGATCAGACGGTTGACGAGCGAGGACTTGCCCGCATTCGGCTTGCCGATAACGGCGACGGCTACCGTGCCGTCCTCCTCCTCGTCCTCCCCCTCGGCCGGGAGAGCGGCCACGACCTCGTCAAGGAGGTCGCCCGTGCCCGTGCCGTGGATCGAAGACAGGGCAATGGGATCGCGGTCAAAGCCCAGCTCGTAGAACTCGTAATACTCATAGGGGAGGTCGCCGATGCGATCGACCTTATTGACGGCCACAACGATCGGCTTACCCGACTTCTTCAGCATGACGGCGATATCACGGTCGTCGGCCGTGAGACCGGCATGGATATCGCAAAGGAAGACGATGACATCGGCCGTCCCGATGGCGATCTCGGCCTGCATGCGCATCTTGGCGAGGATCAGGTCGTCGGTCTTCGGCTCGATACCGCCGGTATCGACAAGAAGGAATTGGCGGCCATTCCACTCGGCATCGCCATAGATGCGGTCGCGCGTGACACCGGGGGTGTCCTCGACGATCGAGCGGCGCTCGCCGATGATCTTATTGAAGAGGGTGCTCTTCCCCACGTTCGGCCGTCCGACGACGGCAACGATCGGTTTTGACATAGTTATACCTCGCTTTCCTGACCGAGGAGAGCCGAAACGAACTCGGCACCGTCCTCACCGATGAATCGGACCGCGACCCCAAGGCGCGACGAAAGCTCCTCGGGCGTCATACCGCAGAGGAAGAGATCGCCGTCAGCGCGCAGGGTGTTGCGCGGAAGGAGAAGCACGTCACCAAGCTCACAGCCCTCCAGCTGCTCGGCAATGTCGTGCCCTGTGAGAAGCCCCGACACGGTAATGCTTTCTCCGAACCACCGATTCTTTATTGTGTAAACATGAATTGACAAATTAGGGTGTTTTTCCGCCACTTCTGCCGCAATTTTCCCGAGCATCGGGGCGGCGGCGACGCCGGTTGCTACCGCTACGCGGCGCACCTTTTCCGGCTCCTTTGCCGGCTCCTCGGGGGCGGCGGCCGCCTCCTCGTAGAAGGAGCGCAGCATCCCGACACCGTTCTCGATCTGGGGGTAGCCCTCGTAGGCCTCCTCGGGAGGCAGGGGCAGACCGGCTTTAAGATAGAGCTCGTCCGCCGCATAGATAAGGCGCGAGCCCTTGGCGGCAAGGTGCTCCTCGGCAAAGGTCTCGACCGTGCGGACGACCTCGGCGGCCTCCTCCCGGGTGTAGGCCGTAAGAGGATAGAGCCCCTCGCGGTGGGCGGTCAGCCCTGCGGGCACGACCGACACGCTGTCAAGCGCCGGATAAAGGGCGGCAAGGTCGCGCATCGAGCGCAAAAGCTCCTCGCCGTCATTGATCCCGCGGCAGAGGACGATCTGAGCGCGGAGAGTGATGCCGGCCTCGGCCAGGCGCCCAAGGTAGGAGAGCACCTCGCCCGCGCGCTTGTTGGCCATCATCCGGACACGCAGCTCGGGGTTTGTGGTGTGCACCGACACGTTGATCGGGGAGATGTGCATCCCGATGATGCGGTCGATATCGGCATCGGTAAGGTTCGTTAAGGTGATGTAATTCCCGTGGAGGAAGGAGAGGCGCGCGTCGTCATCCTTGAAGTAGAGGCTTTCGCGCATCCCACGGGGGAGCTGATCGATAAAGCAGAAGATGCACTTGTTGCGGCAGGACTGCTTTTTGTCCATCAGGGGAGTCTCGAAGGTGAGGCCGATGTCGTCATAGACCTCCTTTTTGATCTTTTTCCTGAAGGTCTTCTCGCCGCGACGGAGGGTGAGCGTGACCGTCTCCTCCGCGAGGTAAAAGCGGTAATCGAGAACGTCGCGGATCGGCTTACCGTTGATCTCGAGAAGACTATCGCCCGGGCGGATGCCATGCCGCGCCGCGCGCGAGCGCTTTGCCACCGCTGTGATCTCTACCATACCGTCACCTCCTGCCGTCTTTCCATACTCATTCAGTATATTGTAGCATATTGGCGCCGTTTTTGCAAGGGTGAAAGAAAAAAAGACGTAGCACGGGCATGGGGCGCGCGAATTTTGAGCAGAAATTGACGAGCGTGACCCGCAAGCGTACAACGCCGTACGGTAAGCGGTCGCCGGCGGCCATAGAAAAAGAGCACACGATGTGTGCTCTTTTTCGGTTATGTCAGGATTCGAAGCCCGACGTCAACGCTCCTCGCGGAAGTAGGAAAGACCGAGAGAAGCGGGCGGCTGGGTCTCACGCTTTTTGCGCATGCTCGTCACCACAAGAACAATGATGGTGACAAGGTAGGGGAAGGTGGCGAAGAATTCCACCATGCTGCGCGAAAGCCCCGGTATGATAACAGGGAGGATATAAAGGCCGCCGAAGATGAACGAGCCGAGGATCCCGTACGCAGGATTCCAAAGGGCAAAGATGACGAGCGCGATGGCGAGCCATCCACGGTCGCCGAAGCCGTTGTTCGACCAGATACCGCCCATATAGTCCATCACATAGTAGAGGCCGCCAAGACCCGCTACGGCACCGCCTATGACGGTAGCGCCGTACTTGTAGGCGGCAACGTTGATGCCGGCGGCATCGGCGGTGGCGGGATTTTCACCCACGGCGCGCAGATGCAGGCCAAGGCGCGTGCGCTTCAGAAGGACGGTGACGACTACCGCAACAACGATGGCAACGTAGGCCAGGAAGCCGTAGGAAAGGAAGATGCGGCCAAAAAAGCCTGCATCGCCCCCCACGATGCTCGCCTTGAAGAAGCGGCTGGTCTCGACGACGGACAGAGACGCCGTCTCGCTCCCGGCCAGCTTGGCGAGAGAGCCGCCAAAGAAGTTACCAAAGCCGACACCGAAGGTGGTGATAGCAAGACCGGTGACGTTCTGGTTAGCGCGCAGGGTGATCGTCAGGAAGGCGTAAATGAGGGAGACAAGCCCGGCACCCAAAAGGGCCGAAAGCAGCGGGATCAGAATGGCGAGGAAGCCGTTTATTGCCTCGGGCGAGGAAAGCGACTGCTCGTAGTAAAAGGCGCCCATAACGCCGGAGATGCCACCGACATACATAATGCCGGGGATACCGAGGTTGAGGTTCCCCGACTTCTCGGTAAGGATCTCGCCGGTGGAGCCGAACAGAAGGGGGATCCCCTGTACCATGGCTCTTTGAATAAAGTTTGCAAGAAAGCTCATTCCTCATCCTCCTTTGCTTCGACATCGGCCGAGGGGAGCGTCTCGACGATCTCCTCACGCTTGTGACGCAGGCGGATCGAATAATGAATAAAGAACTCGCATCCGATGATAAAGAACAGGATGATACCCGTCAGGATCTCGGGGAAGGAGGAGTTGAGACGCATCGTTGTGGCGATCTCACCGCCGCCGCGCGTGAGAAAGACGATCAGGAAGGCGGTCAGCGCCATATAGAGGGGATTGAATTTGGCAAGCCAGGAGACCATAATGGCGGTAAAGCCGTCGCCGCCCGCCGTATCCGGGCTGATGGTGTGGTCGGTGCCCGAGACGAGAAGGAAGCCCGCAAGGCCGCAGATGGCGCCGGAGACGAGCATCGTACGGATAATGACACGCTTGACATTGATGCCGATGTAGCGCGCCGTGTTCTCGCTCTGACCGACGACCTCGATCTCATACCCCTGCTTACTGTACTTGAGGTAGACGTGCATCAGGGCAACGCACGCGGCCACCACGAGGATCGGAATGATCTCGGAATACCCGCCGATCGTCGGAAGCTGGCCATTGCGGATAACGCCGATATGGCCCGAGCCCTTCGGGTTCTCCCACACGGTAACGAAGTACCGCACGAGCTGGATCGCCACGTAGTTCATCATCAGGGTAAAGAGGGTCTCGTTCGTGCCGAAGAAGGCCTTAAAGACGGCAGGAAGGGTTGCCCAAAGGGCGCCCGCCACCAGCGAGGCGATCAGCATCAGGGGAATCATGACGGCGATCGGCCAACCCTTCATCAGGATCATGCAGGCCGCCGTTGCCAGACCGCCGGCGAGCACCTGCCCTTCGGCGCCGATGTTCCAGAAGCGCATTTTGAAGGCGGGGGTCACGGCCAACGAGATGCAGAGCAGGATCGCAAGATCGGAGAGCATCGAAAGGAATCGACGGAAGGAGCCAAACGACCCCTCAAACATCGCAGAAAAGAGGAGGAAGGGGTTCTTCCCCGTCAAAATAAGCGTCAAGAGCGCGGAAACGACGAGAGCCAGAAGGATCGCCGCGGCACGGATCGCGTAGGGCTCCCACGGACGGAGCCCGTCACGCTTCACGATATGAAACAGCGGCTCGCGCTGCTTTCTCTCGGCAGTAGCGTTATTCGCCATCGTCGGCCCCTCCCTTCGTCATCAAAAGTCCGACCTCCTCCTTGGTGGTCGTGCGCGCGTCAACGATGCCCGTCACGCGCCCCGAGCCAATGACAAGGATGCGGTCGCAAAGCTCCAGCAAAACGTCAAGGTCCTCGCCGACGAAAATGACAGCGACCCCCTTCTCCTTCTGCTCATTCAGAAGGTTATAGATGAGGTAGGACGAGTTGATATCGAGACCGCGGACGGGGTAGGCCGCCATCAGGACGGTCGGTGCCGACGAGATCTCACGGCCGACGAGCACCTTTTGGACGTTACCGCCCGAAAGACGGCGGACCGGCGTCTCGGCGTTCGGTGTCACGACCTCAAGGTGGCGGATGATATCCTCGGCCAGATGCTTCGGCGGGTTGCGGTCAAGAAAGAGGGATTTGCCGTAGGAATAGCTGCGGAGCATCATATTATCAACAATGTCCATATCCCCGACAAGACCCATGCCGAGGCGGTCCTCGGGCACAAAGGAGAGACGGACGCCGAGCTCGCGGATCTCGAGCGGCGTCTTATCACGGAGATTGATATCCTTTCCATCCCGGGGGTCGCGGTAATTGATGATGCCGCCGTCGATGTGCTGAAGGCCCGCGATCGCCTCAAGAAGCTCACGCTGGCCAGAGCCTGCAATGCCGGCAATGCCGAGGATCTCGCCGCCGCAGGCAGTAAAGCTCACATTGTCAAGGAGCTTAACGCCGTCGTGACTTTGACAGTTGATGCCCTCAACAAAGAGGCGCGGAGTCGCATCCTTCGGCTCGGCACGGTCGATATTCAAGGAAACCTTCTTGCCGACCATCAGCTCGGTCAGCTCGGATTCGCTTGTTTTGGCGGTCTCGACCGTCGCGATATGCTCGCCCTTGCGGAGGATCGCCACACGATCCGAGATAGCAAGCACCTCGTGGAGCTTATGCGTGATAATAATGATCGACTTGCCGTCGTCACGCATCTTGCGGAGAACGGCAAAGAGCTTGCGCGTTTCCTGGGGTGTCAGAACCGCCGTCGGCTCGTCGAGGATCAGGACCTCGGCCCCACGGTACAGCACCTTGATGATCTCAACGGTCTGCTTCTCGGAAACCGCCATCTCATAGATCTTTTTCTCGGGATCCAGCTCGAAGCCGTAGCGCTCGCAAAGCGCCCTGATGCTCTCGGCTGCCGCCTTCAGATTGTATTTTTTATCCTTGATGCCAAGGATGATATTTTCGGTAGCAGTAAAAAGATCGACCAGCTTGAAGTGCTGATGGATCATGCCGATGCCGTGGGCGAAGGCATCCTTAGGGGATTTGATGACGACCTCTTTGCCGTCAATATAGATCTCGCCCTCATCGGGGTAATAGATCCCCGAGATCATATTCATAAGGGTGGTCTTGCCGCTCCCGTTCTCTCCGAGGATAGCAAGGATCTCACCGTGGCAAACATCAAGATTTACGTCCTTGTTGGCCACAACGCTGCCGAAGGTCTTCGTGACGCCTCGGAGCTCGATCGCAGGTAGGGTATTCAAGCCTTTACCTCCAAAGTTTTTAGATCGCAAGGAAAGACAAGAGAGGCGGAGCGAAACGCCCCGCCTCCTGTCATAAAGAAATTACGACTGCGGTACGATGATACCGTCGATGATCAGATCGAAGTAAGGAGCCGCACGGAACTCGGACTCGGCAAAGACACCGTCAATGATGACCTCGGTGTCGCCCTTGAACTCCGCATCGTCGTTCACGTTGGCAAGGTAGGTGGTGACCTTCTGACCGCCCTTCGTGAAGGTGTCGGTATCAAAAACGTCGAACTCGCCGCTCTTAAGAGCCGCGATGGCGCTGTCGATCATCTCCTGGGCACCGGCGGGAACAACGCCCTCCTTGGTGTTGAGAGCCGTCAGCTTAACCGAGCCCTCGGCAAAGCCGCCGCAGTACTCCTCGGGAATACGGACACCGGCGATGACCGACTTAATAACGAGCTGGTAGTAGGGATCCCAGTCGATGTAGGAGGAGACCAGGAAGGTATCGTCGCAGGAAGCGACGGTCGAGCCGTTGTAGGAAACGTTCGGGATGTTCTTCTCCTCGCAGGCACGGGGAGCACCCATCGAGTCAGCGTGCTGGGAAAGGAGAACGGCACCGGCGTTGATGAGAGCGAGAGCCTTCTCGTTCTCCTTGGCCTCGTCGTACCAGGAGTTGGTGTACTCGACCTTCATCTGAAGGGTGGGAGCATCGGGAAGCATCTGCGTCATGCTCTCGTACGCCATTCTGACACCGAGGAACCACGAGGTGTAGCCCGAGATGACCTCAGCGTAGGGGAAGGCGCCAACGTAACCGACGGTGAGCTTACCGTCAACGATCTTGCCCTCGAAGATCTCGTTGGCCGCATCGGTCGTGTTGTCGAGGTCGTTTGCAATGAAGAGGCCCTTCGTGTACATCTCGGCAAGCTTCATACCGGCAACAAGACCGGCAACAAAGCGGCCCTCGTAGATCGAGGCAAAGGCGTTGTGGTAGTTGCCAAGACCCGAGGTGTGAGCCTTGGTACCGGTGGCGTGGCAGAACTGCACGTTCGGGAACTCGGCGGCGGCCTTCATGATGTAGTCCTCATGGCCAAAGGAGTTGGCGAAGACGACCTGGCAGCCGGCCTCAACGAGCTCGACGGCAGCATCATAGCAGGAGTCATCCTCGGGGATGTTCTCCTTGATGATGATCTGGCCCTCGGTAAGGCCGAGAGCAGTGCGGGTGCGCTCGACGGCATCAAGGAAGTTCTTGTCATAGGTAGAGTTCTCGTCATGCAGGCAGATGACACCGAACTTGATGTCAGCCTTCGCAACGGGAGTGAGAAGCAGGGGCGCCTCTTCACCGCCGCACGAAGCAAACATCGAGCAGCAGCCGACCAGCATGATAACGGCAAGAACCAGGGAAAGAATGCGTTTCATTGTTGATTTCCTCCAAAAGATTTTTTTATTATTACAGGGAAAGACCCTTGTAATCAAGGAAGGCCGATCCTCGGCAACACATGCCATAATCATACATCATATGACATAAAAAAGCAAGCCTTTTTTGGGAAAAAAGACAGGGATTTTCAAGCCGCCTACGCGCGCAGGCGCGAAAAGTGCCACGATTACAAGGAAAAACGACTCAGATCTCCTCGGGATTTTTTTTGGCGAGAGAGACGTTTTTGTACTGCTTGTCCCCCGTGACCTCACGGAGCACGGTAAGGTAGGGAGGGAGTTTGAAGGGTGCATCCTCGCTCGGCAGCTCGATCTCAAGGATCGCCGTCCTCTCCCAGAAGGGGTAGAGATCGATCTCAAGGAGGCGACCGCCGTACGGCACCGAGATGCGAGTTTTCTCGATGGGACGGAGGGCGGGGTCGGCCGCGGACAGAAGGGTGCGGTACAGCTCCTCGGTGATCTCCCTTTCATTCTCCTCGGCCGACATATCGGAAAGGCGCCGCTTCCGTGTGGCGGTGTAGGTCACGCGCCCCCTCCCCTCGCGGCGGCGGACGCGCAGGGTGACGCCCTGCGGCGACACAAGATAGGTCTGCACGATAGTGTCGGCGGTTGCCCCCTCCTCGGCGAGAAGGCGGGCGGGGTCGGGCCTTTCGATCAGGAATTTGCGCTCGGTCTCGATATTTGGCATACGGTCTCCTCCCTCCTTGCAGCATTCTTGCTTTCCTATTTATCATTATAGAGTGCCATTTCCGAAAAAGCAAGCATCTTCCCAAAATATCATTGACAAGCGAGGCGAAATATGATATACTTTTTCCGTTATTGGGATATAGCCAAGCGGTTAAGGCACGGGACTTTGACTCCCGCATCTCGTTGGTTCAAATCCAACTATCCCAGCCAGAAAAAAGCACACATTTGTCTACCTGGACAAATGTGTGCTTTTTTCAACGAAATTTGCCCTTACGGGCAAGTGAAATAGCTTCGCTGTGAAATATTTGCTCCGCAAATGTGAAATATTCGCTGACGCGAATGTGGGCAAATTTCATTTCGCATCGACCAAAGGGAGATATTTCACAATTTTCGCAAGGAAATTATTTCACATTCGGCGTCAGCCGAATATTTCACTTGAAAAGCTAGCTAAATTATTATACAATAACAGTAGAAAGGCGGTGTTACTATGGCAGACTCAAAGCTACACGACCTATCCACAGACTTTGCGGTCAAAGTTATTAAAACGTGCGACGGTATCAAAGGACATTGTTCTCTTGTAAACCAATTAGAGCGCTCCTCTACATCTATTGGTGCCAATATTCACGAAGCAAATTATGCTCATAGCAAAGCTGACTTTATTGCAAAGTTTCAAATCGCACTGAAGGAATGTTACGAAACTGAATACTGGCTTGAATTATTCGTGAAATCCGAATTGTTGGGTAGAGAGATTGCAAAAGACTTGTATAATCAATGCGGAACGATTCGCAGAATGTTGATTACATCAATCAATACGGCAAAGGAAAACAAAAATGGCTAACGAAAACCATTTTAGTGGCAAAGCACAATTCTACAATAGCAGACCAACATATCCAAAAGAATGTATTGATTATTTGGTTAACAAATTCAACTTGATATCTAAC
>JAZSGE010000077.1:0-61906 GCA_045532575.1 Eubacteriales bacterium
AGACCGCTTGGCCTCCGACTTGAGGCTACGGCGGGGGCACACTCCCCCCTTTGTCCCCCCTCTACACAAGGGGGGCTAAGTTAGACGGAGGGAGGCTTGGGGAGGCGGAGGGGGAGCGAGCGAAAAGGCCATGGAGTGAGCAGTACACCTCATCCACCGCATTGCGGTCCCCCTCCCCGCGACGCTGCGCTTTGCGCAACTCAACTAACGGAAATCTGTCCTTGCGGTTGATTTCCGAAGTTTCGTATGCTCGGAGGGAGGCCGGAGTAACAAAGTTTTGGGGGAGGTGGCCGCCGAGATCCCAAACGGCGCTCGCGCGCCGTTTGCTCCTCGCTCCGCTTGGAGTTCGACTGCGCTCAGGATGACACGGCGGAGGGCGCAAATGGGGGGAGGTAGGTAGTGCTTGCCTTCCCCGGTGGGGGAAGGCTTGTAGTGACTTTGCTCAGGATGACACGGCGGTGGGGCGCCAATAGGGGAGGCTTGAGAGACGGAGAGGGGGCGGCGGGAAGGATGGAGGCGGTGGGGCCGCGCTCGGGCGCGCGTGGGCGTGCGCGGGAGCGGGGGGCGCGTGAGCTTGGGCGCGCGCGGGCGTTTTTTGTACATTTTCGACAAAAATTATACGCGCGCGCGAGTTTCCACACTTTTGCGGTTGACATTTCGGTGGGGCGGTGCTATAATGGCTTAGGTCCGTATGTGCGCGCATACGCACGCGTGATTGGGCGCGCTTATGCGCACGCACGCGTATGGGTACCCCAAAAGCGCAACGGACAGTGTCCCTTATCGGCTGCCGCGCGGCCGGGGGGTCTATCACCGCTTACGGTGCCCATCGGCACCGCCGCGCCACATGATCCGGCGCCCTACTACACGATTTTGAGAGGTCTTATGCTGAGTCCTTATTCCTATCTTCTTATCGGTCTACCGCCTGTCCTTGCGACCGTCCTCTACTTCCTTGTGCTCCGCAGTCGCAAGGTGTGGAACCTCCATTTCACGATGGTCGGTCGGCGCGATTTCTCCCGCCGCACGCTGTCGGTGCTCCTCCTCAGCGTCTTCTGCTGCCGTCTTTTCAAGGACGATGCGATCTACGGCCAGTTCGGCCTTAACGGCGGCAAAGGGGTGGAGGATCCGCTCGAGATGGCCGCCAACATTGCCAAGGCTGTCCTGACCTCGACCGATGCGCTTGCCGCGACCCTTGTCCGTTGGCTTGGGCTTTTTGCGGTGTCGATGGCGATCCTTGCGCCCTTCTTCCGTAAGCGCGCGCTCCACGATTTTGTAGCGCTTTTCGGCACGATCTCTTACATTCTGTCATCGCTCTTCCTTGAAGAAAGCATGATCTCGATCACAGGGATCGGTGACCCCCTCGGCACCTGGCGGAACATCACCTTTATGGTGGAGATCCTCCTGCTCGGCACCGTCTCGCTCTCGGAGCTTGCTCTGCTCCTGCACCGCCGTTCCTTTGGCGGCGGCTGGCGGCGCCTTGGGGCGCTCGGCCTCTTCTTCATCACTTACGTTATCCCCTTTATGCCCGCCTGGGCGCCGGGGGTCCTCTTCGGTATGTGGGGGGATGAGCCCGAGGGCTTCTGCGTTGAGCACCGCATCCTCCTGTATTCCAGCATTTTCATCCTGTTCTACTTCTATCTTGCCCTGCGCAACAAATCCTTTGACGAGCGGCATTTTGCCATGGTCGCCCTCTCGGCCTCGGCCTTCTTCAACTACTTCTCGGTCGACCGCACGGGGCTTTCCGGCCTCCCCCTGCACCTTTGCAACACGGCTATTATGATGATGCTCATCACCTACGTGTTCCGTCTCAAGGGCCTTTTCTACTTCACCTATCTCGTCAACGTGCTCGGTGCCCTCTTTGCCATCCTGATGCCAAACACCAACACGGTCCTGACCGAGCCCGGCACGGTCATCTTCTGGTACAACCACATTTATGCCTTTGTCCTGCCGATCTTCGGTGTGGCGCTCGGCATTTTCAAGAAGCCGAACTTCAAGATGGTGCTGCGGGCCATCGGTGTTTTCACGATCTACTTTGTGGTGATCGCCTTCATCGACGGCTGGTTCAACAACGCCTCCTTCAACACCGAGGGCAAGCTCATCGACTACTTCTTCCTGTACTCGGCCTTCTACGTCAACAAATTCTCCTTTGTCAAGCCGATCTACGACATCGAGGTCGTGATCCGCATCGCCTCGGAGACCATCGTTCTCAAGCCCGTCTATCAGCTGACGATCTACGTCATCTTTATCGCCTCGATGTTCCTTCTCTGGGGCATCTATGCTACGCTCTTCCGTGTTTCCGACGACCACAAGGAGCTGACACGTAAGCGCCACATTCTGCGCGACGACCATCTGCGCCTTTTAGCCGAGCTTGGCGACCGCCCGCTTTCGGCACCACTCAATCCGGAGGGAGAAAACATGATCAAGATCGAGCATTTTTCCAAGGTTTATAACGGCTCAACGAGAAAGTCGGCCGACGATATCAATATTGAGATCCACGCCGGCGAGGTCTTTGGCTTTATCGGCCATAACGGCGCCGGTAAATCGACCACCATCAAGAGCCTTGTCGGTATCCAGAGCATCACCGAGGGCCGCATCGAGGTCGAGGGCTACGACATTGCCCGCCAGCCGATGGAGGCCAAGATGCACATCGGGTACGTCTCGGACAACCACGCCGTCTATGAAAAGCTCACGGGGCGCGAGTACGTCAACTACGTGGCCGACCTCTACCGCGTGTCCCCCGAGGACCGCGAGGAGCGCCTCAAGAAGTACACCCGTATGTTCCACCTCGAGGAGGCCATTGACCGCGAGATCAAGGGCTATTCTCACGGTATGAAGCAGAAGATCATGGTGATCTCGGCGCTCATCCACAACCCGAAGGTGTGGGTGCTTGACGAGCCCCTGACCGGTCTTGACCCGACCTCCTCGTATCAGATCAAGCAGTGCATGCGTGAGCACGCGGATGCCGGGAATATCGTCTTCTTCTCGAGCCACATCATCGAGGTCGTGGAGCGCATCTGCGACCGCATTGCCATCATCTCGGGCGGTAAGATCCGCCAGTGCTCGACGATGGACGAGATCCGTGCCTCGGGCAAATCGCTTGAGGAGATCTACCTCCAGTACATCGAGGGTCCCGAGGGGGATATGATCAAGGCCGAGCGCGCCGAGAAGGAGGCCCAGGCCGCCGCACGCGCTGCCGAGCGTGCCGCCGAGGAGGCGCGTGCCATTGAGAAGGCTGAGGCGACCGTCCGCGAGATGCTCCGTACCCCCAAAAACGCCCCCGGGGCGCGCTCGGAGGATCGGAAGTGATATGAGTACCCCTACGACCATTCCCGGGGAGCAGCTCGGCTTTATCGAGCGCCAGAAGCGCTCTGCCGACCGCATCCGCGCCTTGCTTTGCATGCAAATGGGCGACAAGCTCCGGAAAAAGAACAAGCGCGAAAAGCGCAAGCATGCCTTCCTGATCTTTTTGCAGGTCCTGGCGGCGCTCGTGATCACCGCGGCGCTTACCGCGATCTGTTACCTTTTGCAGTCCTACTTCTTCGTGCCCCTTGACCGTAATCTTCTGGCGGTCATGTTTCTCCTGACCCAGCTCATCAGCATCCTTGCCAACATCGGCACGATACAGAACGTGCTTTTCACCGACAAGGAAAACTCAATGCTCCTGACCTTCCCCTGTACCTTCCGCGAGATCGCGATGTCCAAGCTGATCCTCTTTTTCCTGCGCGAGCTGAAAAAGAACTGCTTCTTCCTTCTCCCCTTCTTGATCGGCTTTGCCATTGCCACAAAGCAGGGCGCCATTTTCTTCATCTTTTCGCTTGTGGCGTACCTCATCCTGTCCGCCACACCGATCTTTGTGGCGTGCGTGCTCTCCATTGCCTTCCTTTACGGGAAGCGGTGGCTGCAGTCGCATCCCGTGCTCTATGTGATAACGCTCGTGATCGGCTTTGCCGTCATCTTCTACGTGGCATACGAGCTTCTGATGATCCTGCCGAACCCCCTGCGCTTTATTCAGAACTACGCCGAATACATGGGCAAGATCACCGAGGTGATCGCCAAAACCGCCGTTTTCTCCCTGCATTACGGCTCCTTAGCCGATATTTTGACGGGTGCCGGCAATGCCCTCGATTGGGTGCTCCTCTTCGGCGTCACGGTCGTCGTGGTCTTTGCGGGTATCTCGCTGATCATCCCCTTCTACTTCCGCGCCGTCTCCTCGTCGGCCGAGCGCTCGACGCGCAAGAAGCGTGTGCGCCAGAAGTTCCATGAGGGCTCGCGCCTTTCGGAGGCGCCGCGAAAGCAGACCCGCTTCTCGCTCTACCGCACCTTCCTGCATAAGGAGCTGATCCTGACGGTGCGTGACGTGCAGAAGCTGTCGGCCACCATTACCTCCTTCTTCGTGCTCCCGCTCGTCTCGTTCATCATGAACTACGTGCTCGACACGATCAACACGAACCCCCTTGGCGACCAGATCATCATCGCCTTCAACGTGATGATCAGCGCGAGCCTGCTCGCGGCCTTCAACACCGACTGCGCCTGTGCCCTCTCGCTGGAGGGACTCGAGTTCTGCGTTCTGAAGACGGCGCCGAGTAACACGATGTCGATCGCCTGGGCCAAGATCACCGTGACCCTGTTCTCGAATTTCATTGCCATTGCGGCGACCGCTCTGATGCTCTATTTCACGACGGGCATTTCCCTTCTCGACCTTGTGCTCTTTGTCCTGACGCTGGTGCTTCTGGCCGCGGGGACCGTGCTCTGGAGCTTCCAGCTCGATGTCAGAAAGCCGCAGTTCCTTGAATACGCCTCGAAGGGCTCATCGGGCGTTGTCGACAATCCGAACGTCGGCAAGGCCGCCCTCTTCGGCTTTATCGTCGCAACGCTTGCCGGGGCGCTCACGCTCCTTCTGCTCTACGACAATTACGTGACCGGCTGGGTGCGTATCGTGGCGATCGCTCTCGCCTTTGCGGCGGCGCGCGCCTTCCTCTTCTACCGCAATCTCCAGGTCTACTTCCATGAGATCGAGCTGTAAGGAGGAGAGGACATGAATAAAAAGCTTATTATTCTTATCGTAGCGCTGGAATGCGTCTTTTCGGTCTTTCTCGTCAGCCTGTTCGGGCCGATGATCGAGGCTCTGCACGCCAAGGTCCTGGTCTCCGAGATCCATCTGATCGACGAGCAGGGTGAGCGCCTTGTGCCCGAGGAGGGGAAGGATCTCCCCTCGGTCGCGATCTCGCTCCCCGGCGACCTTGACTACCACTTTACCCTTGAGGTGCTTGAGGCCGATGCGACCGACAAGAGCGTGACCGTGACCACGAACCGCCCTCTCGAGGAGATCGAGGTCCGCATGGACAAGAACGGCCGCGGCTTCACCGTCACCTTCTTGAACCCCACGCTGAAGAGCGTGACTGTCACCGTAGCGTCCAACGACGGCAGCGCCAAGACCGCCAGCGTTTACATCGAAAAGGAAGGCGGCAACCACGATATTGGCGACATCTTCGGCCAATAAACACAAGGTTTCGTTTGCATCCCCGGATGCCAAAATATAAAACGAAAGGAAAGGAGGTCCTTTATCCTTGCCCCGCGGCCGGAGTGCCGTGCCGCTACGTATAAAAACACTTTTTCACCCCGCAAGGGGCGACGGCGGCATTGCCGCCATGAAAGAGAGGTATTCCTTTTATGAAACACACTATCGTAAAGCTGCTGATCGCAGTCCTGCTTATCGGCGCCTTGGTTGCCATGTTCGCCTCGTGCGGTCTTGGCGGCGCCTCGGAATTTACCGTCACCATCAAGGATGGCGACAAGACTCTCAAAACCCTTACCTTTGATAAGGATGCCACCATCGAGATCGATCTTGACGACACCGCGCTCCTGAAGCCGGGCTACGAGGTCGATGCCCTGTATACCGATGCCGCGCTGACGGCGAAGTTTGAGGGCACGCCGACGGCCACGGCCGATCTGACGCTCTACGTCAAGTACGAGCCCCGTCCCTTCAAGATCATCGTGATCGATGACCCGAACAGCACGAACTACCGCCAGGTGGACGTCACCTACGGTGCGGCTTATGAGATCACGCCCCCCACCCGCGAGGGCTACGTCTTCCTCGGGTACACCCACGTGCAGGACGGCGCCCCCGTTGCCTTCCCGCTCTCGGGCACCTACGATAAGACCAATACCATCTCGGTCTCGGGTCAGTGGAAGAAGCTGGCCGCGATCACCGTCTTTGACGAGCTGACCGATGAACAGGTCGGTACTGTCATCTACGCCGATGCCGAGGGCAACTTCACCCTCCCCGCCGTGACCGACACGAACGCCGGCTACAACTTCGGCGGTTACGTCATCCCCGGCGTGACTCTCACGAAGCAGAATGACGGCACCTACACCGGTAAGGTCACGAGTGACGGCAACCTGACGGCCACCCGCAAGTGGACCGAGGTCCCGAAGTACACGCTCATCGTGAACGGCCTTGAGGGCGACGATGCCATGGATCCCGCCGCTTACGCCACCGGTGCTACCTTTACCCTTCCCGTGGCCCCGACGAGGGACGGCTACCGCTTCAAGGGCTACACGGTCGGCGGCGAGGCTCTGACGGTCGGTGCGAACGGCGAGGTCACCTTCACCTGGAGCGCTGCCACCACGATCACGGCCGTCTGGGAGTACATCCCGAAGGTCACCGTGATGAACGGCACGACGCCGGTGGGCGCAACGTTTGCGCTGCCCGCTGACGGCCACTTCACGCTGGATGCCGTCGGGAACACCGCCGAGAACAACTTCCGCGGCTATACCGGCCCTGCCGGCTTCACCGCCACCTACAACGCGACCACCGGTAAGTACGACTGTGTCTACACCGGCACGACCGATCTCACGGTCTACTACAGCTGGGAGGGTGTCCGCTACATCGTCTTTGAGTCGAACGGCCCTGCCGTTGCCCCGATCCTGATCGTGGACGGTGTGACCGAGTACACCCTGCCGACGCTTGCCGATACCGATGCCTACTACTTCATCGGCTTCAAGAAGGGCAACGACACCATCACCGGCACCTTCACCCTTGCGGGCGACGATCTTGACGGTGACGGCGACGTGACCCTTACCGCTGTCTACCAGAAGAAGGTCTTTATCCGCTTCCACGACGGTACGACCTGGAAGGCCTGCCTCGTCGAGCAGGACGGCGACTATACTCTGGAAGCACCGACCGCCGAGGGCAAGACCTTTGTCCGCTTTACGCGCGATTCTGACTTGTTCCCCCTCACGGGCAACTACGAGGGCACCGAGGATCTTACCATCATTGTCGAGTGGTACGTGATCCCCACCTTTAACTGGAGCGTGGACGCCAACGGCGGTGCCTTTGCCCCCAACACGACGACGAACGGCACGGCCTATGAGTCGACCGAGATCGAGTTGCCTACGCCCACGCTTGAAGGCCACAACTTTGTGGGCTATTACTACGGCGACGGCATTGCGCTCGTCAAGAACGGCGACAAGTACGTCCTGCCCGCTTACGCCGACGTTGAGGCCAAGAACCTCGTCCTCATTGCCAAGTGGGAGATCCAGACGGGTGCCCTCGGCTGGCAGACGAACAGCGATGGAAAAATCATTGGCTACTACCGCGAGGAGAACGGTGGTGAGATCATCCATGTCTTCTTGACAAATGGGAGCTTCTACTTCCCGGGCGGCGAGATCTCCTTTGGTGGTGACACCAGCGCCATCGAGCCGAAGCGGGACGGTGAGAAGTACGGCTTCCTTGCCAAGGCCCCCGGTACCTTTACCATGACACAGAACGGTGTCACCATCAAGTGCCGCGTGGAATATGCCATCACCTCGGCCGGCGAGGGCAGCAACACCGCGAGCCGTAACGAAGCCAACTTCAAGGGCAAGATCGACACCGTCCTTGATGCCGGACACACGAATTTCCTCCCGGATATCGTTGCCGGTACCGTGTCGCTCGACAAGATCCCTCTCAAAGGCATCACGATCGAGAGGGTTGACACAACCGACCCCGAGAATCCCATTTACGCTCCCCTTGAAGACGCCGAAGACAAGTATACACTTCTGCCGAACGGCGCGATCAACTTCGATGATACCTTGATTGGCGCGACCCTGAGAATCACCTACACCCCGAAGTATGCCCTCCCCGAGGACATTGCAAACGGCGAGGCTCTCGCCTCCGTGACGGTCAAGCTGAACGGCGGTGTGAACGTCTACACGAATGACGAGCTCTACGCCGAATACAGCAACCTCAACACCCGCGTGATCAACATCCTGCGCAACATCACGGCGGCCATGCAGGCCGAGCACTGCGCTCACGGCCATCCTGTCGGCTGCTGCTACGAGTTTGAGCGTCTCGGCAGCGATGCCGATCCCGTGCCGATCAACGAGTACAAGCACGGCGTTTACACGCGTACCTACGACAAGTGGTATGACTCCCTGACGGTCAACGGCAACTGCTACACCATCGACGGCAGCAAGCTGCCGAAGGTCGACGGCAGAAAGAAGCCCAGCTCCTACGACGGTCTCTTCGTGGGCACCGGCTACGCTTCGGTCAATATGCAGATCGGTATCTTCACCTGCTATGCCAATTACGACACCTCGTCGGACACCGCCGAGTCGCCCGAGGTCACCTTCAACGATCTCTACATCGTCGGTAACTTTGACGGTGACTCAACCGAAACTATTCCCGTAACCGGCGAGCAGTACCAGCTTATCGCCGGCTCGATGTCCTTTGACGGCTTTGTGGTGAGAAGCGGTTACCTCAACCTGAACAACGTGACCATGGTCGGCATGCATAAGGCCATCCACTCGACGGGCTTTGCCAACGCTCCCTACGATGGTGAGAACGACCTCAAGGCGGCCTACACGCCTGCACGCCTCGAGACCAAGGTCATCCTCACCGACGTGAAGATCACCGAGTCCTTCGCGAACGCCCTCTTTGCCTGGGGTCAGGTGCAGGCCGAGCTCTACAACTGCGAATTCGCCCGTTGCAGCGGTCCTGCGATCGTCTTCTCGGATACCGATATCACGAAGACCGCGTATGATGCCGGCTACGGTAGCAAGCTGACCTTCGGTGTCGGCACGACGGTTGAGAACTACGTGAGCGGTACTGAGGCGTGGTTCCAGGCCTACGGTGTTGCAGGGCAGGTCGGCAAGATGGAGCAGGTGATCGACTCTCAGCTCGGCGGTGCCGCTACGAGCAAGAAAAACGGTCTCTTCAACCTGGTGCTGGCGGTCAATGCGGCCAGCGACACGCGCTTCCCCGGTCCCGGTACCTACCAGGAGTACTACGAGGATCACTACGAGGCCCCCTGCATTGACATTGTCTTCCCCGAAGATACACCCACCTACAACGGCCTGTACCTGTTCCCCATCAGCGGTGGCGCTGACGCCTTTATCCCCGTAGGTGATTCTGTGTTCTCGGAAGCCATTCTTCCGATTGATTCCAAGATGGCAGGAATGCAGCTCCTGATCCAGGTCTTTGCTCCTAACTGAAAAATTGTCCTATCCCCGACACGGCAGCTGCGGCTGCCGTGTCTTTTTCTTTGCGTGGGGCGCAAGCAAAGAGACGAGGCGTGTTCTTTTTGAGACAAAACCCGACGGGACTCGATTTTTTCCTCCACTTTCTTACGAAAAGGGGGGCATGCATCTATTGACTTTCCGCACACCGTGTGTTATAATGAACGATGGTAATAATGGCGGTAGGGATACCGCGACAGATAAGGAGGAACCTCATGGCTCATCTCAATGAGGCGGCTGTTGCCAAGATCACTGCGATCTGCGACAGATACGCCAACGAAACCACACCTCTGATGATGATTCTCAGTGACATTCAGACGGAATACGGCTATATTCCGATCGAGGTCCAGGAGTTAGTTTCGGAGAAGACCGGCATCTCGGTAGCCGAGATCTACGGCGTTGTCACCTTCTATTCGTTCTTCTCGCTCAAGCCGAAGGGAAAGTACGTCGTCGGCGTTTGCCTTGGCACGGCCTGCTACGTCAAGGGTGCACAGCAGATCATTGACAAATTCTCGGAGCTCCTCGGGGTCGCTCCCGGCGGCACCACGGAGGACGGGCTCTTTACGCTGGATGCCCTCCGCTGCATCGGCGCTTGCGGTATCGCCCCCGCCGTCACCATCAACGGCAAGGTGTATCCGAAGCTCGCCGTTTCCGACGTTCCCGCCATTGTTGACGAATACAGAAAGCTTGGAGGTGCCGAGGCATGAGTAAGATCCAGAATACCCAGGAGCTCGAGAAGAAGATCTGTTCTTGCACCGACGCTCTCCGTGATAAGTTCAACGGCAAGGACGGCAAGCGCGCTGTCGTGCTTTGCGGCGGTACCGGCTGCCTTTCGTCGAATTCCGCCGAGATCCAGAAGAAGATCATCGATCTCATTGCCGAAAAGGGTCTTTCCGACCGCGTTTCGGTCAACCAGGTCGGTTGCTTTGGCTACTGCTCGCAGGGGCCGTTCATCAAGATCTACCCCGAGGATACCCTCTACCGTCTCGTGAAGCTCGAGGACGTTGAGGAGATCGTCGAGCGTGATCTCGTCGGCGGCGAGGTCGTGGAGCGCCTGCTCTTCGTCGAGCCCGAGTCGGGCAAGCCGATCGCCCGTCAGGAGGACATCAACTTCTACAAGAAGCAGAAGAGAGTCGCCCTGCACGGCTGCGGCACCATCAACCCCGAGTCGATCGACGAGGCCCTCGGCTACGGCGCTTACGCCGGTCTTGCCCGTGCCCTGACGATGGACCGTGCCGACGTTATCAAGGAGATCCTGGATTCGGGTCTCCGCGGCCGCGGCGGCGGTGGCTTCCCCACCGGTCGCAAGTGGCAGTTCGCCTTTGCTCAGGAGAACGACGACAAGTACGTTGTCTGTAACGGTGACGAGGGTGACCCCGGCGCCTTCATGGACCGTTCGATCCTCGAGGGCAACCCCCTCGCCGTCATCGAGGGTATGGCCATCGCCGGCTACGCCATCGGTGCGAAGAACGGTTACTTCTACGTCCGTGCCGAGTACCCGACGGCGGTCCACCGCCTGCGCCTTGCCATCGAGCAGGCGAACGAGATCGGGCTCCTTGGCGATAACATCTTCGGCTCGGGCTTCTCCTTCCAGGCACATATCCGCCTCGGCGCCGGCGCCTTCGTCTGCGGCGAGGAGACGGCTCTTCTGAACTCGATCGAGGGTCAGCGCGGTATGCCCCGTCCCCGTCCTCCCTTCCCTGCTGTGAAGGGCCTTTGGGGCAAGCCTACCATCGTGAACAACGTGGAGACGCTGGCTTGCGTTCCTTACATCCTGCGCGAGGGCGCGGCGAAGTTTGCCGAGTGCGGCACCGAGAAGTCGAAGGGCACCAAGGTCTTTGCCCTCGGCGGTAAGGTCAACAACGTCGGTCTTGTCGAGATCCCGATGGGTACGACGCTCCGCGAGCTCGTGTACGACATCGGCGGCGGTATCCCCGACGGCAAGGCCTTCAAGGCCATTCAGACCGGCGGTCCCTCCGGTGGGTGTCTGACGGCTGAGTTCCTCGATGAGCCGATCGACTTCGACAACCTCGTGGCCAAGGGCTCGATGATGGGCTCGGGCGGTGCCATCGTCATGGACGAGGACAACTGCATGGTCGACGTGGCGAAGTTCTACATGGAGTTTATCTGCGATGAGTCGTGCGGTAAGTGCTCGCCCTGCCGTATCGGCACCAAGCGCATGCTGGAGATCCTGACCCGCATTACCGACGGTAAGGGCACCATGAAGGATCTTGAGGAGCTGCGCGAGCTCGGTGAGACGGTCAAGACCAACTCGCTCTGCGCTCTCGGTCAGACGGCCGCCAACCCGATCCTCTCGACGCTCGCCCACTTCGAGGACGAGTACATCGCTCACATCGTTGACAAGAAGTGCCCTGCCAAGGTCTGTAAGAACCTGATGCAGTACAAGATCCTTCCCGAGAAGTGCAAGGGCTGCAGCCTCTGCGCCCGCAAGTGCCCTGTGAACGCCATCTCGGGCGAGATCAAGTCGCCCTTCACGATCGATCCCGACAAGTGCATCAAGTGCGGTCTCTGCATCGCCTCGTGCAAGTTCGGTGCCATTATCAAGGACTAAGGAGGAGATCAGGAAATGGCTAACGTTAATATTAAGATCGAGGGTCAGCCCTACGTTGTCGAAGAGGGCATGACCATTCTGGAGGCCGCCCGCATCTGCGGCTATGAGATCCCCTCGCTCTGCGCCTTCAACCACGGCGAATGCTCGCGCGGCTCCTGCCGCGTGTGCCTCGTCGAGGCGACCGGTGCGCGCGGCCTTGTTGCTGCCTGCGTGTACCCTGTGGCCGAGGGCATGGAGATCCGCATCTCGAGCCCGAAGGCGGCGGCGGCTCGCCGTACCTCGGTCGAGCTTTTGCTTTCCAACCACAACAAGAACTGCCAGCAGTGCTCGAAGAACGGCAACTGCGAGCTTCTGCACGTCGCGAAGCTGACGGGTGCGCGCGAGGACATGTTCGAGGGTGAGAAGACCCCCGTGACGGTCGATCGCCTCACGCCCTCGATCGAGCGCGACACCTCGAAGTGCATTCTCTGCGGCCGCTGTGTTGAGCGCTGCAAGAACGCGCACGGCCTCGGCATCCTCGGCTTTGAGAACCGCGGCTTTGCCACCATCGTTGCCCCTGCCGGCAACCGTTCCTTTGCCGATTCGCCCTGCATCCTCTGCGGTCAGTGCGTCAGCGTCTGCCCGACCGGTGCTCTTATGGAGGTCTCCGAGATCGCGAAGATCGACAAGGCGATGGCCGAGGGCAAGCACGTGGTCGTCCAGACCGCTCCCGCCGTCCGCGCCGCTCTTGGCGAGGAATTCGGCATGAAGATCGGCACTGCCGTCACCGGTAAGATGGTCGCGGCGCTCCGCCGCCTCGGCTTCGCCAAGGTCTACGACACCAACTTCGCCGCCGACCTCACCATCATGGAGGAGGCCACCGAGCTTCTCTCGCGCGTCAAGAACGGCGGCAAGCTCCCGATGATCACCTCCTGCTCGCCCGGCTGGGTCAACTACGCCGAGTACTACTACGGTGATCTGCTTGGGCACCTCTCGTCCTGCAAGTCGCCCCACGAGATGATGGGCGCGATCATCAAGTCCTACTACGCCGAGAAGAACGGTCTTGACCCCAAGGATATCTTTGTGGTCTCGATCATGCCCTGCACGGCGAAGAAGTACGAGAAGGATCGTCCTCAGCTCCAGAAGGACGGCATCAAGGACGTCGATGCGGTCCTCACCACCCGCGAGCTTGGCGATCTCATCAAGCGCTCGGGCATCAACTTTGCACGTCTCCCCGACGAGGAGTTTGACGGCGACCTGCTCGGTGATTACACCGGCGCCGGCGTCATCTTCGGCGTGACGGGCGGCGTTATGGAGGCGGCCCTCCGTACCGCGTACTATGTCCTCGAGGGCAAGGAGTACAAGGACATCGCCTTCACCGCTGTCCGCGGCTTTGACGGCATCCGCGAGGCGACCGTCACGATGGGCGGCATGGACGTTAAGATCGCCATTGCCCACGGCATGAAGAACGCCAAGCCCCTGCTTGACGACATCCGTGCCGGCAAATCGCCCTACACCTTCATTGAGATCATGGGTTGCCCCGGCGGCTGTATCTGCGGCGGCGGCCAGCCCTATGTCCGTCCCTCGCTCCTCCCGAACGAGGCTCCCGACATTCTTGACACCTACAAGGAGAAGCGTGCGGCCGCGCTTTACAGCGAGGATGAGCGTCAGGTCATCCGTCAGTCGCACAACAATCCTCAGATCCAGAAGCTTTACAATGACTTCCTCGGCGAACCCAACTCTCACAAGGCGCATGAGCTTCTTCATACGACCTACGAGGCACACGCCGAGCGCTATCGCTAAGAAAAAACCGAGCGGAGTGCCGATGGCACTCCGCTCTACTCTTTGATGAAAGAAGGATTTTTATGGAACGCATTCTTACCGTTCAGGATATCTCTTGCGTTGGCAAATGCTCGCTGACCGTTGCCCTGCCTATCATCTCGGCAATGGGGATCGAGTGCGCCATTCTGCCGACTGCCGTCCTTTCGACCCACACGATGTTCCGCGGCTACACCTTCCGCGACCTTACCGACGATCTTGATGGCATCATCAAGCATTGGGAGGCCGAGGGGCTTGGCTTCCGTGCCGTCTATACGGGCTATTTAGGCTCCGAGGAGCAGCTGAACACCGTGGCCCGCCTCTTTGACCTTCACGCGGGCGCTACGTGCATTGTAGACCCCGTGATGGCCGACAACGGCCGTCTGTACCCCGGCTTCACCGAGGAATTCGCCAAAAAGATGGCCGCGCTGTGTGCTAAGGCCGATATTATCCTGCCCAATATGACCGAGGCCTCGTTTATGCTCGGGATCCCCTACCCCGGCAACGACTATGACGAGGAGTACGTGCGCGACGTCCTCCGTCGCTTGGCGGCGCTCGGCCCGAAGATCGCCGTCCTCACAGGGGTCAGCTTTGAGCGCGGCAAGCTCGGTGTGATGGCCTACGACAGAGAGCGCGATGAGTTCTTCTACTACTGCCGCGAGCATCTGCCGGCCGCCTTCCACGGCACGGGCGACATCTTCGCCTCGGCCTTTACGGGGGCCCTTGTGCGCGGCGGCGACTACCGCGAGGCCCTGCGCGTGGCCGCCGATTACACAGTCGAATGCATCCGCCTGACGCTCGATAATCCCGAGCACGTCAATTACGGCGTGGAATTTGAGCGTGCGATCCCCTATCTCTGCGAGCGGATCAAGTAAAGGAATCGAAAGTAAAAAGCGATGGCTTGTAAGGTTATCTTTACAAGCCATCGCTTTTCTGTTGGTGAGTGTCAGAGTTTTGCCGGTGTGGCCGATGCCAGGATCTCGTCGGTGTGCTCCATGACGCCCGCAGTACCGCCGAGCGAGCGACGGGCGGCACGCAAAAACCCGCGATAGGCGGCCGGGTGCGCGCCGTGGAGATCACTCCCGAAGGCGGCCACCGCCCCTGCCTCCACCATGCGGCGGAAGTAGGCGGCACGGCGCGAAAGGCCGAGGAGGGCCACCGCGTTGATCTGATAGAGGAGGCGCGAATCCTCAAAGAGGTATTCAAGGTCGGCGATCGGGTAACGGTCGATATGGGCGAGGATCGGTGTGATCCCCTGCCTTGCAATGCGGGAGACGGTGCGTACCGCCTCGCGCGACCAGCTGCCGAGCGGCATCTCGAGCATCAGGATGTCGGTCCCCTCAATGCAAAGGCGCGAGAGCCCCTCCATCTCATCCAGCCCGGGCACCACGAGGACCTCGGCACCGAGGTAAAGGGTCGGCCCCTCGGGGGCGGCGGTGAGCAGCTCGCGGATCGCTTGGCTACGGCGTGCAAGAAAGCCCTCGACCGAGGACTCCTCATGCGCGTAAAAGTGGGGGGTGGCCACCACAGCCGAGAGCCCCGCCGCATGCATCAGGCGGCGTTGCTCGACCCCGACGGCAAGCGTGGTGCTTCCGTGATCGACACCCGGCAGGCAATGCGTGTGAAAATCGGTCAGCGGCACCGCAGGTCTTCCCTTTCGCATCAGAGGACCCCCGTTGAGCCAAAGCCGCCGGCACCGCGTGCGGTGTCGTCAAGGCTCTCGCATTCCGCAAACTCGGCGGTGATATACGGCACAATGACGAGCTGGGCGATACGCTCAAAGGGCTCGACCGTGGCAGGCGCCGTGCCGTGGTTATGGAGCGCGACCATCAGCTCGCCGCGGTAGTCGGCGTCAATGACACCCACCTTGTTGGCCGGGGCCAGCCCGCGCTTGGTGGCGAGGCCCGAGCGGGCGCAAATAAGGCCGACGGTGCCCTCGGGAAGGGCGACGGCCACACCGGTGCGAACAAGGACGGTCTCCCCGACAGCGATCGCCAGAGGGGCATCGAGAAGGGCGTAAAGATCGGCCCCGGCGGCGGCGGCGCTCCCGTAGGTCGGGAGCTTGGCGCGCTCATCCAGGCGCCGGATCGGAACGGGCATCGACATAGCAGTACCTCGCAGAAAAAACTATGTCATCAGTATAGCATATTGAAAAGGATTTTGCAAGAGGGGGGAGGAGAATTTGGTTGATAGCTTCCTACCCCGCTTTGTAGAATGCCGCGGCGGCCGCAGAGAAGGCTATCATAAAAAGCACCCCCGTGGGAGTGCTTTTTTATACACAAATTGACAAGGCAAAAACGACGCATCAGACGAGATTACTTCTTTTCAACCCTCTTGTATGTTGCCAGAAGTTCACCGTCATCGTCATAAAAAGTGAGTGTGTCTCCCTTCACCTTAAAGGTATACGTGACCGTGCTTGCAAGAATTCCCTGCAATTTAAGTCTTCCGCCGGAGATCGAATAATTTCCCGCATAATTGGAATCACTGGAGGTATAGGTTTTATCCTCGAAGAATTCGAGATCGTCAAGCCGACCGTAGTCTCCGCGAATATAACCTTCCTCGGATTCCCATTTACCTAGTATCGACAAGCCGGAAAGCAAGCCACAAGCAGATACAGAGAAGACAGCAACGACGACCAATAACAAAGCTACGATTTTTTTCATAATTTGATACTCCCATATTCATAATAGTTTTTCCCTTTTCGCCTCGCCAATTGTATTCTATTTTGTATTCGATTTTTGAATATATACAAATTATAGCATATCACCTATAATAATGTCAAGGGGGGATTAAAAAATGGCTATTTTTCTTCCAAAAAAATATAACAAAGAAGTAATTTCCATCAGAATTGATACACAAACCCTCGACACAATTGATAAAAAGGCGGGCAGCGTCGGTATCAGCAGAAATGAGTTTATCACCCAATGTATCGAGTTTGCTTTAGATAATATGGAGGATGAGACACCCCAGCCGCAATAAATCGGCTTTTTTCAGGAAGGGCCGTTCCCCCCGAAAGAAATTATCAATTTTGTATTCATATATATAATCAAATATTTAGCACAATCGTAAATGAAAAGAGGGCTGTGTTTTTCACATAGCACCTCTTTTTCGGTTATGCCAAAATTTTGCCCGAGACCAGCTCAGTGGAAAAATTGATGCAAGGCCGTGGAGGCGGACACTGCGAAGCCGTATATAACATACGGCGAGCACGGTTGTGTTCGACTCCGCGGCAAGAAAAAAGCGCTCACTTGCGTGAGCGCTTTTTTCGATTGCGCAAATTTTGAGCAGAAATCGTCAATCGCGACCCGCAGGCGTACATAGCGTACGTCAAGGGGAGCGAGCGGCGATAGAAAAAAAGAGGTGGCTTTTGCCACCTCTTTTTTTCGGTTATGCCAAAATTACTTAATCTCGACCTCGGCACCGGCAGCCTTAAGCTCCTCGGCAACCTTCTCGGCCTCTTCCTTCGTGACGCCTTCCTTGACGGTCTTGGGAGCGCCCTCGACCATGTCCTTGGCCTCCTTCAGGCCGAGACCCGTGATGTTACGGATCGCCTTGATAACGTCAAGCTTCTTCTCGCCGAACGCCTTGAGGATGACGTCGAACTCGGTCTTCTCCTCAGCGGCGGGAGCGGCGGCACCGGCAACAGCAGCACCGGCAACGGCAACGGGAGCGGCGCTGACGCCGAACTCCTCCTCGAGAGCCTTGACAAGGTCGGCAAGCTCGAGAATGGTAAGAGCCTTAACTTCTTCGAGAATCTGGGTGATCTTTTCGCTAGCCATGATAAATAACCTCCGATTAAATCGTTCTTTCTTTTTGTTTTTTGTTTTTTTGGTTGGTTACGCTACGCGGAGCGTGGGATTAGGCCTCGGCAGGAGCACCCTCGGTGTCCTTGTCGATCTTGGCCTGGAGAACGCGAGCAAAGCTGTAAAGGGGCGCCATCATGCTGCCGAGCATCTTCGCAATGAGAACCTCACGCGAGGGAATTTCGGCGAGAGCCATAACACCGTTCTGATCCAGAACCTCACCCTCAACGAAGCCTGCCTTGATCTCAAAGGTCTCCACCTTCTCGGCGTATTCCTTCATGATCTTCGCGGCGGCAACGGGATCGTCCTGGCTGACGGCCAGCGCGGTCATACCGACGAGATGCTCCTTGAGAGCGCCGAAGCCGACCTCATCACAGGCGCGGCCCGTGATCGAGTTCTTCATGACGGCGTACTCAACACCCGCGGCGCGGAGAGCGGCGCGAAGCTTGGTATCGTCCTCGACGGTAATGCCTTCGTACTTCACAAGCACACCGGCAGATGCGGTACGCATCTTACCTGCCAGGGTTGCGACTGCTTCCTGCTTTGCGGCAAGAATCTTCTGACTGGGCATTTCATTTACCTCCGTATGAAATAAAAAATCCTTTTCCCGACGCCAACGCCGAAAGAAAAGGAATCTACACCGCAGATGCGGGAATTTTCACATTTCACCTCGGCAGGATGGTGCACAGCACTTTTACGGGAACCTGCTGTCTTTGGATCAACACGAGTATTATACACAAGTGGTGGCCGTTTGTCAATAGTTTTTTGAAAAAAATTTCCGGTTTCGAGGGTCAAGGGGGGAGAAAAGGGGGAGAAAGGCGGCGATTCCCCTTGCCACAAGGCAAAAACTGTGGTATAATACGGTGTATTATTTTTTGAGGTGACACCGATGGATACTATGATGACTGCCTTCTCGACAGTCGGAATGATGCTTCTTTATGCTCTGCCGGGCTTCCTCTTTATTAAGACGAAGCTGCTCTCCGCCCAATCGATCACGGCCTTTTCCAAGCTCTTGATGTACGTCTGTCAGCCGATGATCATGATCTATACCATGACACGGGTCGATTTTACGCCCTCGCTGCTCGGCGAGATGGGGATCATTCTCGGGGTGACGTTCGCGCTGCACATCGCCATGATCGCACTCTTCTGCCTTCTCTTCCGCAAGAAAATGGGCGATGCGCGCTACCGCATCTACACGCTCGGCACCTGCCTCGGTAATTACGGGTTTATGGGGATCCCGATCCTCAAGGCACTCCTGCCCACCTTCCCGAGCACGCTGGCGGTATCGGCAATGTGCGCCGTCTCGGTCAACGTCGTTGCCTGGACGGCGGGATGCGCCGTCATCTCACAGGACCGGCGCTATATCAGCGCAAAAAAGATCTTTCTGAACCCGGCAACGGTCGGTCTTTACATTGCTCTTCCCTTCTTCTTCGCGAATATGACGCCGGGCGAGGTCATCACCGCGATGCTTGGTGACGGCTCGGTGCTCGGCATGAGCTTTGGCAAAAACGTGGACACGATGATCACGCTGCTCTCGGATATGGCGACACCGCTTTGCATGATCATTATGGGGATGCGCCTCGGCATCACCTCCTACCGCGCGGTCTTCGGGCGGCCGGCGCTCTATCTGATCATCGCCATCAAGCAGCTGCTCCTTCCGCTTGCCACCTTCGGGCTCTTGCTTCTCCTGCCGCTCTCCTCCGAGCTTTCAAGGGCGCTCTACATTCTGATCGCCTGCCCGGTAGCCGCCATCGTCCAGAACTTCGCCGAGCTGCTCGGCGAGGGGCAGGAAACGGGCGCGGGCCTCGTCCTCCTGGGCACCACTCTCTCCGCCCTGACGATCCCCCTGATGGCGCTTCTTTTGCCCTTCCTTTGAACCCGTATTCCGGGAAAAGGGAGCATCATGCCTTCATGGATTTCAAAAACAGCAAAAAACCTCTCAAAAATGAGAGGTTTTTTGTTCTATTCCTTGATTTTAGCCAAGAGAAACGATTATATCGTAGAGCTCGGAGGGCATAGCGGCAAGATAGGGGGTCCCGGCGGCCGAAAGCTCGCCTTCATCGCCATAGCCCCATAGGACGCCGAGAGGGGTGATGCCGACGGCGAGGGCGCCCTCGATATCAAAGCGGCGGTCGCCGACCATCACGGCCTCCGAGGGGTGGGTAGAAGTCCTTTCGAGGGCGTAGGCAAGGAGATCGGCCTTCTTGCCGCGCGTGCCGTCAAACTCGGCGCCGAAGACAGCGTCGAAATAGACATCAAGGCCGAAGTGCGCAAGGATGCGCTCAGCGTAGGGCCAGGGCTTGCCCGTTGCAAGGGCGAGGCGGTAGCCCTTGGCCTTTAAGGCGGCGAGGAGGGCGGGGATCCCGTCGTAGACGATATTTTCAAAGAGGCCGCGCTCGCCGTAATACTCGCGGTAGAGGGTGACGGCCCGTTTCGACTCGGCCTCGGGGAGTCCAAGGACGGTGTGGAAGCAATCGTAGAGCGGCGGACCGATGATCGCACGCGTCAGCTCGCCGGGGGAGGTGGGGTAGCCGAGCCGCGTCATGGCGTGGGCGGCGCCGGCATAAATGCCGGGGGCGGAATCGGTCAGGGTGCCGTCAAGATCGAAAAAGACGGTGGTCGGCATAGGGAGCCTCGCTTTCGCGGTTTAATTTTCTCTCATTCTACCACGGCGACAGGGGAAAGTCAAGCGACAGCTTGTCCTTGACAAACCGCCGCCCCTTACTCTATAATAATACCATAGCTTATACGAAGGGAGTTGCACGCATGAAGCTGATCCATACGGCTGACCTGCACCTTGGGGCACGGAGCACGGCGCATCTTACGCCCGAGCGGGCGCGCCTGCGGCGGCGCGAGCTGCTTGAGGGCTTTGCTCGCATTGCCGAGATCGCCGTCAGGGAAGGGGCCGAAGCCGTCCTTATTGCCGGGGATCTTTTCGACACGGCCCGCCCCTCGCGCGAGGCGGTCGAGTATGTGCTCGGCACGATCAAGAGGACGCCCGGCGTGCGCTTCCTCTGCCTGCCCGGCAACCATGACGGCGGCCGCTTCCCCGAGGTCGAGATGCCCGAAAATCTGACCGTTTTCGGGACGGAATGGGGTTGCGTGAGCCTTAATGACGTTGACATATACGGCATAGCGCCCGAGGGGGCGATCCCCTACGAGGCCCTGACCCCCGATGCCGAGCGAAAGAACATCGTGATGCTCCACGGCGAGCGGCGCGACGGCGGCAAGAACGCCGCCGGGGCTGTGATCCTTTCGCGCCTTGCGGGGCGTGGGATCGATTACCTGGCGCTCGGGCATTACCACCGCTTCGGGACGGGGAGCCTTGACGGGCGCGGCGTGTACGCCTATTCGGGCACGCCCTCGCCCCACGGCTTTGACGAGGCTATCACGGGCGGCGTGGTCCTGATCGATACCGAGGTCTCTCCCGTCGAGCCGCGCTTTATCCCGCTCGGCTCTCGCCCGATCGAGATCCTCGAGGTAACGGTCGGGGAGGGGGACGATACGCGCACGATCGAGGAGCGCATCCTGCGCGCCTCGGAGGCGGTTTCGCCCGAGGCGATGCTCCGCGTGCTGCTTGTAGGGGCTCTTTCGCCCGAGGCGGCGCGCCCCGATACCGTCCTCCTTGCGCGTGCCCTTGGCGGCCGCTTCTTTTACGCCGAGGTGAAGGACAAGACGCGCCTTGCGGTCGACCCCCACGACTATGAGGGAACGATCTCCCTGAAGGGTGCCTTCTTGCGGCGGGTCATGGATTCCGCCCTCTCCCCCGAGGACAAGGAGGCCGTGATCGCGGCGGGCTTTGCCGCTCTGCGCGGCGAGGAGGTGGGCGAATGAAGCTTATTTCCTGTTATATTGCCGCATTTGGCGGCATCAAGGACCGTGCGATCGGCTTTCGGGACGGGATCACCGAGATCCTCGAGCCGAACGGCGCCGGGAAGTCGACGCTGGCCGGCTTCCTGAAGGCGATGCTCTATGGGCTGTCGGGCGCCGGAAAAAAGACGATCGACGACAACGAGGTCAAGCTCTATACTCCCTTTGACGGGGGGCGCTTTGGCGGCTCGCTCACCTTCCTTGAGGGGGGGAGAGAGTACCGCATCGAGCGCTATTTTGAGAAAAAGGACGAGACCCTGCGCGTGATCGACACCGCGACGGGCGAGGAGACGAATGCCTTTGGCGAGGAGGTCGGGCGGGCGCTGTTCGGCGTGGATGCCGACTCCTTTATGCGCACCGTCTACGAGACGCCGCGCCATCTGCCGAAGGGGGGCGCCGCTCCCCTCGGGATCACGGCAAAGCTCAACGATCTTTGCGGCGAGGTCTTCGATCTCGGACAATTCGAGGGAGCCGACCGCCTCCTTGATGAGGCGCGCACCGCCATCAAGCTGCGGCGCGGCAACGGGGGGCGGCTCTATGAGGCCGAGGAGCACCTCCGCACGCTGACGGCCACCATCCGCGAGGCCGAGGATTCCGAGGCGGCCGCCATCCGCGCAGAGGCGACGGCGGCAGACGCGGCGGCCGAGCTTGCAAAGCTCCGTCCCCTCTATGAGGAGGCTAAGGACGCCTTGATCGCCGCCGAGCAAAAGGCCGCCGAGGAGCGGCACAGAGAGGGCCTGCGCGTGGCCGCGACGGCCAAGCTCGCCCGTGAGGAGGCGAGGTGCCGTGAGATCGCCCACCACTTCCCCGAGGGGATGCCGACGGGCGAGGAGATCGCCGCTCTGACCGCCAAGGTCGCCGAGCGAAAGACGCTTGAGGCAAGCCTTGCGGAGGAGGAGACGGAAGAACGTCCTCTGCCTACCGACGGGGAGATCGCCTCGGTGCGTTCTCTCCTGCGCGAGCAGAGTGAAACGCAAAGTAAGATTTACGAAATTGAACAGATACCAAAGGAAGTCGTTAAGAAGGATGCTTGGTTCCTTCCAACGCTTGCCCTTCTCGGCGCCCTTCTTGTCGGCGGCATCCTGACCGCAATCGCGGCGCTTGCCGTCGGGCTTTCGCTCGTGGGAGCGGCGCTCCTTGGGGCTCTTTTAGTCTCCTTGCTTGAAGGAAAGCGGATGCAGAAGGAGCGCTCGCGGGTCGATGCGGCCGCCGCCGAGCGCGAGGCCTCTCTCACGGCGTTTGCCGTAAGGCTCAGGGCCACGGAGGCGGAGCTTCAGCGCTTCACGGCGGCGTACGGCCGTGGCGAGACCGACATCGAGGCTCTCCTTGCCGCCCTTGGCGAGGAGGCGGTCCTTTCGCGCCATCGCCGCGAGGGGCGTGCACAGCGCGGGACGCGCCGTGCGGCCCTCGATGCCGAGATCGCCGCGGCGCTTGCCCACTTCCGCGATCTGCCCGAGGGCACCGAGGGGGCGCCGAGCCGCCTTACCGAGCTCATGACCGAATGGCGTGCCGCCGAGCGTGCCGCCGAGGACTGGCGGCGCGAGCTCGCTTCTCTGCCTGCACCTACGCACAGAGAGAAGGATAAGGAGGCCATGCAGGCGCTCCGCCTGGCCGCAGGGACCCTGCGCACCGAGATCGAGCGAACCACCGAGACGATGGCCACAGCCAAGGCCAATGCCGACAGCTACCGCCGCGCCTCCTTCGTTCTCGAGGAGGCGAGGGACGACTACGCCGCGACCGAGGAGAGGATCGCACAGCTTTCGCACCGCGTCAGGATCCTGGATACGGCGCGTCTCCTTCTGACCGAGGCCAAGCAGGAGCTTGAGGAGCGGCACCTTTCGGGTGTGCGCGCCTCCTTTGCCGACTATCTCGCGGCCCTGCCGCCGACCGAGGGGCGTGCGCTCACGGTCGAGCGTGATCTTGACATTTCCTTCACCGAGCGCGGTGAGCGCCACAGCGGCGGCTATCTCAGCGCGGGGATGCAGGCCATGGCCGACATCTGCCTGCGGCTGGCCCTCTCGGACCGTCTCTACCCGACCTCGCCCCCGCCCCTGATCCTTGACGATCCCTTTGTGATGCTGGACAGCGAGAATCTTCGTGCCGCGCGCGAGCTCCTCCTGCGGCTTAGCGCGGGGCGGCAGATCCTCTATATGACCTGCCATCCGTCGCGCTCGCTCGGGGTGGCGACTGAATAACGCCCCGCCCCTTGGGCGAATACTTCAGAAAATGAAAGGAGTGCGTATGGAGAAGCTATCCCTCTACCTCCGCGCGCGCGTTTCGGCCATCACGATGCGGACGGTGGTCCTGCGCCTGATCGCGGCGGTGGCCCTTGTGTCACTAGTCTCGATCCTGTGTCTGCCTTATTCTTTTAAAAGTGAAGAATTCTTTACATCCATCCCCTTTGGCCTTTACTTTGTGCTTGTTGTGCTGGCGGCGCTCCTCTTTCTCTTTCTTCTGCCGCAGCGCGCCGAGGCGCCCGTGGTGCTCGGGCTGCTGACTGCCGTCTTCTTTCTCACGAATCTCGCCTCGCGCGACGTGCTCTTTGCCCTCGTTTCTGCGGCGGTCGTGGGGGGCTTTGTCTTCTACCTTGCGGAGGAGCTGCCCCTACCGCGCATCGGGCGGCGGACGGCCATCACGCTGACGGCGGTGCTCGGGGGCCTCCTTGCCCTCTTTGTGGGGGGACTGACGATCCTCAAGTATCTTGAATACTTAACACCGAATTTTGATTTCGGGATCTTCAGCCAGATGTATCACTATATGGCGAAGACCCTTATCCCCTACACGACCTGCGAGCGCGATATGCTCCTTTCGCACTTTACCGTCCACTTCTCGCCGATCCTGTATGCGGCGCTCCCCCTCTACGCCATCTTCCCGCATCCGGCGACCCTGCTTGCCGTGCAGGCACTCGTTGTCGGGAGTGGCGTGATCCCGCTCTATCTCCTCTCGCGCCACCTCGGGCTCTCCGAGCGAAAGACGGTCGGGGTGATCCTGCTGTACGTTCTGCACCCGACGGTGATCGCCAACAACTTTTATTACTTCCACGAGAATTGCTTCCTGACGGCGCTCCTTTTGTGGCTCTTCCTCTTTGTCGAGCGCGATCGGCCGATGCTTGTCGCCCTCTTCGCCCTCCTTGTGATGGCGGTCAAGGAGGATGCGCCGGTCTACATCGTTTTCCTCGGCCTTTATCTGCTCTTGCGCCGTGGGCGGCGGCGGATGGGCGGCTGTCTCACCGCAGGGGCGCTCGCCTATTTCCTGACCGTGACGGCACTGATGAAGGCCTACGGGCAGGGCGTGATGACCTACCGCTACGAGAACTTCCTCTTTGGCGAGGAGAGCTCGCTCTTTGCGGTGGTGCTCAATATTGTGAAAAATCCGGCCTACGCCTTCCATGAGATGCTGGATGCCGGCAAGCTCCTCTTCTTCCTTGCAATGCTCGTCCCTTTGGCCCTCCTGCCGCTGGCGGTCAAGAAGCCCGAAAGGCTCCTTCTGCTCGGTCCCTTCATCCTCGTCAATCTGCTGTCGGATTACGTGTATCAATACGACATCGGCTTCCAATACACCTATGCCTCGGTAGCCTTCCTATTTTACCTCACGGTCCTGAACCTCGCCGAGCTTGACGGGCGCGTTGCCAAGCGGATGCTCCTGACAGCGATGGCGGCCTCCTGCCTCTTCTTCGGAGCGACGAACGCCTCGCGCCTCGGCACTGTGGCGGAATTCGCCGGTACGCGCGATACGACCGCGACGATCAGGGAGGCGCTTGCGACCATTCCCGAGGAGGCCAGCGTGCGCGCCTCGACCTTCTTTGTGGCGCCGCTTTCGGAGCGTGACGAGATCTACGAATACGTCTATTCGGACGAGGAGACCGACTATGTCGTCCTCGATCTGCGCTACGGGGACGAGGAGATGATCCGCTTCCTCGTCAGCGAGGATGGCTACCGCCGCATCCTCTACGAGGAGGATGTGATCGCGATCTATGAAAGGATAAAATAAAAAAGCCCGCAAGGGCTTTTTTATTTTGCTATCGGCTCGAAGGTGACCTTCCCCACCGCAACGTCGGCCTCGCGCACGCGGATCGTGGCGGCGTCGCCGATGGCGATCACAGTGTCGCCGCGGCTGAGGGTACGGCGGCGCTCGTCGTAGCGGTAGTCGCCGTCAAGCAGCGAGAGAGGGACAAGCCCCTCGCAGGTGTTGTCAAGCTCGACATAATAGCCGTGGGGGGTGACCGAGGTGACGGTCCCCTCGAAGGTCTCGCCGATGTGCTTCTTCATATAGACCGTCTTAAAGAGCGCCTCGATCCTGCGCTCGGCTGTCACGGCGCGCAGCTCGCCCTCGGTGGCGGCCTCGGCCCCACGGCGCGCCGAGGCGCGGTACTTCGTGATAGGGGCACCGGCAAGGAGAACGGCCGAGAGGATGCGATGCGTAACGAGGTCGGAAAGGCGGCGGATGGGCGAAGTGAAGTGGCAATAGAGCGGAAGCGCAAGACCGAAGTGCGGGCTGGGTGCCGCCGCGTAGCGCGCCTTGGAGAGCGAACGCAGGACCGTCATCGACACGGGGGCGGCAAGGCCGCGTGCGGCCGCCTCCGCGAGGAGACGGGAGAGCGCGGCGGAGGAGGGCTCCTCATCACGCCGCCACGGCAGGGGGAGCGAGAGCGAGGTCAGATAGTCGCAAAGCTCGCGGTACTTCTCGGGCGGAGGCGGCTCATGGATGCGGTAAACGCAGGGGATGCCACGCTCATTTAGGAGGGTGGCGACCGCACGGTTGGCGGTCAGCATAAAGGCCTCGATCAAGCGCTCGGCCTCGCCGCGCTCGGCCTTGACGATCTCGGTGGGCTCGCCCGCCTCATCCAGGAGAATGACGGGCTCGGAGGTCTCAAGCTCAAGGATCCCGCGGCGGCGGTCGCGCTCGCGGAGGATCGCGTAGAGCTCGCGCATCTTGGAAAGGGTGGCGTACACCTCGCGGTACTTCGGATAGAAGGCCGAGGCCTCCCCCTTGGCGAAGAGGTCGTTAACCTCGGAATAGACACCGCGCACGCGGCTTTTGATGATGGATTTGTAAAGTTTTGTTTTCCTAATCTCGCCGTGCGCATCCAGCGTTATCTCGGCGGTCACGGCGTACTTCGCTTCCCCTGCGTTCAGCGAGCAGGCACCGTTCGAGAGTGCCTCGGGCAGCATCGGCACCACGCGGTCGGCAAAGTAAACGCTGCTGCCGCGCTCATGCGCCGTAGCATCGAGGGCACTCCCCGGGGTGACGTAATGCGAGACATCGGCAATATGGACACCGAGGATAAAGCCGTCGCCGTGACGGCGCACCGAGATCGCATCGTCAAGGTCCTTGGCGCCGGCCCCGTCAATCGTCAGGATGACGTCGCGCGGGCGGAGGCGGCCCTCCTCGCCGAGAGGGCGTGAGGCGGCGGCGGTAGCCTCCTCCAGGGCCTCGGGTGAGAACTCGGTCGGGACGGCGCACTCGGCGAGGATCGCCGCGTAATTGGCATAGCGCGAGGTAGCCCGGCCGAAGGAGCGCACAAGGACCGCCTCCCCGTACGACACGGGGCGCGCCTCGATCTTATCGCCCGGCCGCGCACGGTTACCGAGGAGGCGGTGGGGCGGCAGGTGCGGATGGTCGGGGAGGAGCCAGAGCTCGCCGTGCGGACGGAGGTCAAGCTCGGTGTCGCGCACCACGGTGCCGAAGAGGGTGGGGTGGGCCAGCGTGATGACCTCGAGGATCTCGCCCTCGGGGCGTTCCCCCTCGCGGAGGATCGCCACGCGCACGGTATCGCCGTCCAGGGCGCCCGCACAGCGGTGGCCCGGCACAAAGACATCGGGGGCATCCTCGCGCTCGACAAAGCCGAAGCCGCGGCGCGTGCCCGAGAAGCGGCCGACCGCCTCGGGTGCCTTCAGCCCCTCGGCGTGTACGAGGCGACGGGAGGAGCGTGCCGCGTGCGGCAACGGCCGCCGCTTGCCGGGATGTGAGCCCGACGGACGGCGGGTCTTTTTCATAAATTTTTTGAGAGTTTTCTTTTTCATTTTACCTTTAGTGTTTCCCGGGGAAGGAAGAGTATGTACGGGGGGTAGACCGCTCGGCGCGGCTTTTACGGAGAGAAAATTGATGCTATTTCGCAGAGACGGCGGACCGCCGGGGACGTCGCTCCCTACGGGATGGTGCTTCGGTCCGGCGTATGGCGGGGGACGGCTGCGGCAAGGGCACAGTCCCTCCACCGCTAACGCGGTCCCCCTCCCCTTACACAGGGGAGGCTTGCTTGGGCGGAGGGAGGAGACGTGGCATCTTCGTAAGGGAAGCTACCGAGGGCTCCTTCCACCGCTAATGCGGTCCCCCTCCCTCTCAGAGAGAGGCAAGCAGAGCGCAATCCGTGCCAAAGAGAAGGTTTCACGGAGATACAATTGATGCTATTTGTCGTCGAGGGGGGGCGGGAAGCCGTACAAAGCGTACGGCGACCGTGGTTGCCCTCATCGGCGGCGAAGAGCGCAATTTTAGCCCGAGCGCGACTTTCACGGAGATAAAATTGATGCTATTTGTCGTCGAGGGGGGCCGGGAAGCCGTACAAAGCGTACGGCGACCGTGGTTGCCCTCATCGGCGGCGAAGAGCGCAATTTTAGCCCGTGAAAGAAAGAAGGGAGTGCAGCATACGCACTCCCCTTTTCCTTACAGGTTGATGTTCGACATCAGCATCGCGACCGGCGACTGGTTGCCGGGGTCACGGACGAAGTCGGGCTGGATGATGTAGACAACAAGGACGATGACCACGAAGATGATCGCGGCGATGGTCGTCAGACGGGAAAGGAATCTGTCGCGCTGGACGCCGTGCTCCTTGCCGTAAAAGGTCTCGGTGCCGCCGACGATGGTGCCGGAGAGGCCGCCCTTGGTCTTGCCCTGCTGGAGGAGGACCGCCACAATGAGGAAGAGGCCCGAGGCGATCAGGAGGCCGATAAGGATGTAGGTAAGGATCTGCATGAATTGGTTTCCTTTCTTATACGTATCACGGAATTTTCCGCCAATATAGCGATAATTGCATTTTAGTATATCACATCCGCGCACAAAATGCAAGGGCTTTTTTAATTTTTTATTCTACACATTCAAAAAGATCGAGGAAAGTGCCGAGCTGGCCACGGCATCGACGACACGGAGCGAGTAATTCCGCGCCACCGCGAGGCGCCGCCCGATCGAGAGGATAAGCGCATATTCGGGGAGCGGAAGGGCGGCCAGCGCACCGGCATTGACGTGGGCGAGCGCCCCCGTCAGCGCGCAGTAGCGCTCGTAATACTGCGAGGAGAGGACGGCGGCAAGCCCCGAGGCGAAATCGGCCTCCATCTCCCCCTCGACCGCCTTGATGACATTCAGCTTATTGTCGGTCGAGATCATGGCATCGTGCGGCAGCTGCCCCGAGAAGTAGACACCGGCCACAAGGTGGCGGCCATCCTTCTTTGACGGGACGCGCTTGACAAGGACCATCGTGTGGTTGGGCGCGGCCAGCGACGGGATCCTCGGGATGAGATAGCCGCGCTCGCGCCCCTTGACGGGAAAGTGCATCTGCCCGTCGAAGAGCCCCGCAGGATGCAGAAGCGGAATGGCCCCCTCCTCCCGCGTTTTGCGCAGGCAGTCACGGTAGCGTGCCTCGATCGTCAGCCCGGTTTTGACCACAAGACCAAAATCGGAAAGGCGGCAGGGGAAGGAGTTCATGGCGCGCACCATCGCGATATCGCTTCGGCTTTTTGCCAACAAAACTTTATATTCTGACGAAAATACAGCCACAGGATAGGGGATCGGCGGCAATTCGTCCACCCCATCCGCCTTGGCGACACGGACGGTGACGGCGGGGGGCTCCTCCCCGTAGCGGAGGATGGCCAGCATGGTCTTATCGGCGCGATCGCCGCGCTTACCGAAGTCGAGAGAAAGCGCATACAGAGGGGCACGGGCAAAGAGGCGCTCGCGGAGGGGGGCGGCCTCAGCGCTGTCGGCAAACGAGACGGGAAGGACCGCGGCCATGACCCCGTCCTCCTCAAGACGGGCGGCGGTCGCCTCGGCAAAGAGGAAGGCAAGATCGGTATCACGGGAAAGCACGCGGCGGCTGTACGCCTCGGCCGCGCTCCCGGGGGTGGGGACGCCGACCGGCGGATGGGTCAGGGCGATATCGTAGCGCCCTTCACCGGGGGCGGGCTCGGCAAGGCCGCGGGCCTCCTCAAAGAAATCCGCCTCAAGGATGCGGACACGGAGGCGCACATCGTAGTCGTGCTTGGCACGGCGGCGGACGCGCTCAAGGATGTCGGCAAGAGTGGGAAGGAGGCGCGGATCGTTCTCATAGGCATCGAGGTGGATGCGGCGCACGTGACCCGCGCGACAGAGCGCCTCGATGGCGGCCACAGCGAGGATGCCGGTGCCGGCGCCGGCATCGAGAAGGCGCACCTCCTCGCGCTCGGGCAGGGGGAGGACAGCGGCCAGCTCACGGGCCACGGGCGACGGCGTAAAGAAGCGGCCGAGGCGGATCCCCTCGGCGGCGACCGTGTGGCGGATCAGCTTATTGGTATGGCGGATCGCAAGGGCAAGCATAGCACCGTCTCCTTTCGTTTTCTCCATTGTACCACAGATGGGGGAAACAAATCAAGACGAAAGCGATCTCTTTTTTTCGGTCGGGTGTTGCACGGCGGCGCGTTTTGTGTTACAATAGGGATATCAAACGAAAAAGGAGAACGCCTATGAAGCAGCATCTGCGCATCGTGCACGCGGGGAGCATTATGCTCGGGAACCCGTATATCGGTCTGCCGCTTGAAAAATGCAAGGAGCGCTACCGCCACTTCACCGACGTCCTCGATTCCTTCTTCGCCTATCTCCGCGATGAGGCGATCGATCTTGTCCTCTTTTCGGGCAACCTGTGCGGTCGGTATCTGACGAGTGACGATGCCAAGCACCTGATCACGCGGCTTTCGGAGTTCCCCGAGTGCGCCTTTGTGGTCTCGCCCGGTGACCAGGACCCCTTTGATTCGGATTCGCTTTACGCCTCGGGGCGCCTGCCGAAGAACGTCTGCATTTTTGAAAACGAGGTCCTCGACCACTTTGATTTCCCGTCGCTCGGTGCGCGTGTGTACGGCTGGGCCATCCACGGCCAGCGCTCGACCTTTGCCCCCCTTGCCGGGGTGGTGCTCGGCGACCGCTCGACGGTCAATCTGATCTCGGGCTGCTGTGCCATCACGCATCGCAACTTCTTTGCCCACGTATCCCCCGAGGATATCGCCGGGAGCCTTGCCGATTACGCCGGCTTCTCCCACGGGCCGGCGACCCCCGTCAGCCGCGTGGGGCGGACGCTTTACTGTCACGCCGGGTTCCTCGAGGGGCGCAGCTTTGAGGAGTCGGGCGAGGGAGGCATCGTCCGCGTGGACGTCTACCGTGATGCCGAGGGCGAGCCTCCCCGCACCGAGGCGCGCTTCGTCCCCCTTTATCACCATCGCTATAAGACGATGACCCTGGATGTGACGGGTGCCGCCGACATGAGTGCGGTGCTCCTTGCGGTGCGCGGCCTTGTCGAGGCGAACGGCCTCGGCGCCGAGACCTCGCTCCGTGTCATCCTCGAGGGACAGCTGAGCCCGACGGTCATGCTCCGCCACACGACCGACGAGGCACGCGACCTCTCGCTCTATTCGCTCGAGCTGATCGACCACACCCTCCCGCTCTTAGATGCCGAGTATCTTGATAAGGATATGACGGTGCGCGGTGAGCTCTACCGCACACTCAAGAAGCGGATCGCCTCGCAAAATCCCCAAGAGAGCTTTGCCGTTTCCCAGGCCTTCCGCGCCGGGCTTGCCGCTCTCGAATCGCGTGATATTACCGGAATTTAAGCCACAGTCCGACAGAAAAAAAGGAACGCCACAGCGTTCCTTTTTTGCTTATGCCCGTGAAAAGTATGTTGAAAATTGCGATTGGCACTTGTTTTTTCTCGGCGTCTCTGCTATACTTGTATTTGTTATTATTATTCTAAAATCGCGCCGCGCGCGACCGAAAGGGGTGTCACTATGAGGAAGATCGGCTTTGATAACGACCTGTATCTCAAGATGCAATCCGAGCACATCCGGAAGCGAATCGAAAAGTTCGGTGGGAAGCTGTACCTCGAATTCGGAGGCAAGCTCTTTGACGACTATCATGCAGCTCGCGTTCTGCCCGGCTTCAAGCCCGACAGTAAGCTGCAGATGCTCCTTCAGCTCAAGAAGGAGGCAGAGATCGTCATTGTCATCAACAGCGGTGACATTGAAAAGAACAAGATGCGCGGCGACCTCGGCATCACCTACGATCTTGACGTCCTCCGCCTCATTGACCTCTTCCGCGGGGTGGGGCTCTACGTCGGGAGCGTGGTGCTGACGCGCTATACGGGGCAGGCATCGGCGGTGGCCTTTGAGAAGAAGCTCGAGGGGCTCGGCCTGCGTGTCTACCGTCACTATCCCATCGAGGGCTATCCCTCGAACGTTGAAAAGATCGTCAGCGACGAGGGCTACGGCAAAAACGACTACATCGAGACCTCGCGCCGCCTTGTGGTGGACACCGCCCCCGGCCCCGGCAGTGGGAAGATGGCGACCTGCCTCTCCCAGCTCTATCACGAGAACAAGCGCGGTGTCAAGGCGGGCTATGCGAAGTTTGAGACCTTCCCGATCTGGAACCTCCCCCTGCGCCACGCCGTGAACGTGGCCTACGAGGCGGCGACCGCCGACCTCAACGATGTCAATATGATCGACCCCTTCCATCTCGAGGCGTACGGCACAACGACGGTCAACTACAACCGTGACGTTGAGATCTTCCCCGTCCTCCAGGCGACCTTCCACAAGATCTACGGCTCCTCCCCCTACAAGTCCCCGACCGACATGGGCGTCAACATGGTCGGTAGTTGCATCGTGGACGATGCCCTTGTCACCGCGGCCGCGCGCCAGGAGGTCATCCGCCGCTACTACGCCGCCCTGTGCGGTCAGCGCGAGGGCACGGTCGAGGATTCGACCGTCTTGAAGCTCGAGCTCCTCATGAACCAGGCCGGCATCACGAAGGACGAGCGCCCTGTGATCGCGGCGGCGCTGGCCCGTGCCGAGGAGACCGAGGCCCCTGCCGCGGCGATGGAGCTGCCCGACGGGCGCATCATCACCGGCAAAACGACCCCCCTGCTCGGTGCCTCGGCAGCCCTGCTCCTCAACGCCCTCAAGGCGCTCGGGCGCATTGCGGACAAGACTCTCCTGATCCCGCCCGAGATCATCGAGCCGCTCCAGGATCTGAAGGTCAACCATCTTGGCAACCATAACCCCCGGCTTCATACCGACGAGGTGCTGGTGGCGCTCTCGATCTGCGCCTTCTCGTCTCCGACTGCCGAGCGCGCCATGCGCCAGCTGTCCAAGCTCCGCGGCTGCGAGCTCCACTCCACCGTGATGCTTGCGCAGATTGATAACAAGACTTTACATAAGCTCGGTTTGAACGTGACCTGTGAGCCGCGTTATCAGACCAAGAAGCTCTTCCACCCGAAATAAAGGACCGAAGGAGACACGTATGGTTCGTCACGTTGTGATGTTTAAATTCCTCCCCGAGGCCGATGGGAGAAGCAAGGCCGAGAACGTCAGGATGACGGCCGAGCGCCTCTCTGCCCTGCCCGCGCTCATCCCCGAGATCCTGCATTCCGAGGTGCACATCGGTGCCGCGGCGCAGGCCGATGCCAACTGCGACCTTCTGCTCATTTCGGATTTCGATAGCTTTGAGACTCTCGGTGCCTATCTTGTCCATCCCGATCACAAGGCAATCGGGGCCTTCATGCGTCCTCTGCGCGAGAGCCGCGCGGCGGTCGATTTCCTGCTATAAGTTTTTAGAGGAGGAGCCGCGCGCTGCTTCTCCCTGCGCTTTAAAGAGGTTCCTATGCCCGAAAAAAATTCTGTGATCGAGCTCGAGGTCACCGACATCAACAACCTCGGCTACGGGGTGGGCCGCGACGGAGACGGCAAGGTCGTTTTCGTTGGCGGCGCGGCGGACGGTGACGTGTGCCGTGTCAAGATCATCAAATCGGCGCGCGACTATTCGGTCGGGCGCCTTCTTGAGCTTCTCACCCCTTCGCCCCACCGTGCTGAGCCGCATTGCACGGCGGTCGGATGTGGGGGATGCACCTACGGGGCGATCACCTATGAGCATGAGCTTGACCTAAAGCGCCGGACGGTGGTTGCGGCCTTCCGCAAGGCGGGGGTCGAGGTGACGGTCGGCGAGGTGAAAACGGCGGGGCGCGTGCTCGGCTACCGCAACAAGGCACAGTATCCCGTCAGGCGCGGCAAGGACGGGCGCCCCGTGATCGGCTTCTATGCGCCGAAGAGCCACCGCGTGGTCGAGGCGGCGCATTGCCCCCTGACGCCCCCCCTCTTTGGCGAGATCGTCGAGGAGGTGCGCGCGCATGCGATCGCTTCGGGCGTTCTTCCCTACTGCGAGGAGGACGGGTCGGGGCTCCTCCGTCACATCTATCTCCGCGCGGCCAAGGACTGCGGCGAGGTCCTGCTCACACTTGTTGTGACGAAGGACGGCTATCCCGATGCCGAGGGGCTCTGCCGGCGGCTTGCCGCGCGCTTCCCCATGATCGTCGGCATTCTCCTGAACATCAACGCGAAGGATACGAATGTGATCCTCGGCAAGGACTATCGCACCCTCTTCGGGCGTGACCATCTTTTTGATACGCTGGCGGGCGTGCGGCTTGAGCTGGCGCCGGCGGCCTTCTACCAGGTGAACCGCGAGGCGGCCGAGCTCCTGTACCGTCTCGCGGCCGAGCACGCCGCCCTCCGCGGCGACGAGGTCCTGCTCGATCTCTACTGCGGCGCCGGGAGCATCGGGCTTTCGATGGCGGACCGGGTCTTGCGGCTTTTCGGCATTGAGATCGTGCCCGAGGCGGTCGCGTGTGCCGAGCGGAACGCGGCGGCGGCCGGGGTCACGAATGCGACCTTCGCCGTCGGCGATGCCGCGGCCACGGGGCGCATCCTCCGGGAGCATGGGGTCGGACGTCCCGACGTCATTGTGCTGGACCCGCCGCGCGCCGGTGCCAACACGGCCCTGCTTGACACCATCGATGCCCTCTCGCCCTCGCGGCTCGTCTATATTTCCTGCAATCCCGCGACCCTCGCGCGCGACGTTGCCTACCTTATGACAAAGGGCTTTGTTCCCGGCGAGGTCACGCCGGTCGATCTCTTCCCTCGGACGGGGCACGTCGAGTCGGTCGTGTGTCTCAAACGGCAGACAAATTAAAGCGATACCCGCTTCCTCAAAGATGTAATTTTAAAAATCACTATACTAAGGAGAGCACACCATGAAAATTTTGTCCATCGGCAACAGCTTCTCGCAGGATGCCCAGCACTATCTGCACGCGCTCGCCAAGCACAACGGCGTGAACCTGCGCACCATCAATCTTTACATCGGCGGCTGTTCGCTCCAGCGCCATTACTGGAATATGCTTGACGATCGCGCCGATTACAGCTACGAATTCAACAGCGAGACGACCGGCCTTAAGGTCTCGATCCGCGAGGCGCTGACGAGCGACCTTTGGGATTACGTCACCGTTCAGCAGGCGAGCCCCGTCAGTCCGAAATCGCCCTCCTACTTCCCCTACATCGAGGCGCTTGCCGACTACATCCGCAAGTATCAGCCCAAGACCAAGATCCTGGTCCACCAGACCTGGGCCTACGAGGACGGCACCGAGCGCCTCCAGAATGTCGGCGGCTTTGAGACGGCCGAGGCGATGATGGCGGCGATCCGCGACTCCTACAAAACGGCGGCCGATGCCATTGATGCCCACGGCATTATCCCCTGCGGCGAGGCGATGCTCCGCGCGGCGAAGGCCGGACTGCAGGTCCACAGAGACTCCGCCCACGCCGGTCGTGGGGCGGGGCGCTATCTTCTTTCGCTCACCTGGCTCAAGACGCTGACGGGAATCGACATTTCGAATGACACCTTCTCGGCCTTTGACGTTCCCGTGAGCGACGAGGAGCGCCGCATCGTGATCGAGGCGGTCAACGACGCCACGAAATAAGGTCGCCGCCAATGCGACTGCTCCTGAATGCGCTCTTAAAGGTAAGCCTCGGCGCACTCCTCCTCGGGGCGCTCCTCTTCCTCCCGGCATGGACGCTTGCTTATCCCGGGGCATGGCTCTTCTTAGGCCTCCTTTTTATTCCCATGCTCCTTATGGGCACCGTCCTTTACGTGAAGGCGCCGGCGCTCCTTGAAAAGCGGCTGGACCCAAGGGAAAAGGAGGGGGCGCAGAAGGGGGTCATCGCGCTCTCGGGGCTGATGTTCCCTGCCGTCTTTGTGCTGTCGGCACTCGATTTCCGCTTCGGGTGGTCCTCGGTGCCGCTTTGGCTCACGGCCACGGCAGCCGCGCTCTTTCTCCTCGGCTACGGCATGTACGCCGAGGTCCTGCGTGAGAATGCGTATCTCTCCCGCACCGTCGAGGTGCAAAAGGGACAGACCGTCATCTCGACCGGCCTCTATGGCGTTGTGCGCCACCCGATGTACCTGGCAACGCTGCTGATGTTCTTGCCGATGCCGCTGATCCTCGGCTCGTTCTACGGGCTGATTCCGCTGGCGCTCTATCCTATCCTTATCGTTTTTCGCATCCTGAACGAGGAGCGCGTGCTGACCGAGGGACTCCCCGGCTATGCCGACTATACGGAGAGGGTCAAGCATCGGCTGATTCCATTTATCTTCTGAAGGGTCCTCTATGAAACGTGTATTTCTCTTTGATTTTGACGGCACACTCGTCGATTCCATGCCCACGTTCACGGGTATGATGTCAAGAATACTTGACGAAAACGGCATCCCGTGGGATGCCGAGGTCCTGCGCACCGTCACGCCGCTCGGCTACCGCGGCGCGGCTGAATATTTCCGCGAGCTTGGCATTGATCTTCCGATCGACGTGATGATCGAGAGGATGTACGAGCTGGCGCTCGAGGAGTACCGTACCCGCATTCCTCTGAAGGCAGGGGTGGCCGAAACGCTCCGGGCGCTTGCGGCCGCGGGGGCCGATCTCAACATCCTGACAGCGAGCCCGCACGCGGCGCTTGACGTGGTGCTTGAGCGCCACGGGATCACGCCCCTCTTTCACGAGGTCTGGTCCTCGGAGGATTTTGGCACGACCAAGTCGGATCCCGCGATCTACGAAATGGCGGCCAAGCGGCTTGGCTGTACGGTCGGGGAGGTCGTGTTTGTAGACGATAATCTCACCGCCGTCCGAACGGCGAAGGCCGCCGGTATGCGAGCCGTGGGGATCTTTGACGAGTCCTCGGCCGAGCGCGCCGACGAGATCCGTGCGGTGGCCGATCGCTACGTTATGGAAATTTCTGAGCTTTTGGCCGAACAGGGGGTGACAGCATGAACAAGCCCAACAAGGTCCTGACCTTCAGCTATGACGACGGAGTCAGCCAGGATGCGCGTCTTATTGACCTTCTGAACAAGTACGGAATGAAGGGCACCTTCAATCTCAATTCGACCCATCTCGGTGTGCAGGGCGAGCTTGTACGCGAGGGGAGGACGGTGACGCATCACCGCTTCTCCGCCGCCGACGTGCGGCAGATCTACGCCGGGCACGAGGTTGCGGGCCACACTAAGACCCACGCCTTTTTGCCGAAGCTTACCGAGGATCGCGCCGTCATTGCCGAGGTTGAGGAGGACCGCCTGCGGTTATCTGAGCTTTGCGGCACCGAGGTGGTAGGCTTTGCCTACCCCGGGGGCGGCATCAATTACGATCACCGCGTCTCCGAGCTGATCCGCACCTGCACCGGTATCCGCTACTGCCGCACGACGGTTTCGAGCCACAGCTTTGATCCCGAGGAGAATCTCTATGAATTCCGCCCGAGCGTCTACCATCACGCCGAGTGGGATGCGCTGTTCCGTCTTGGCGAGGACTTTCTCTCGCTGAAGGCCGACACGCGGAAGATCTTCAGCGTGTGGGGACACTCATACGAATTCGACATTCACGACACGTGGGATCGCTTTGAGGAATTCCTGCGTATGATGAAGGGCCGCGAGGACATCCTGTATCTCACCAACAAGGAGGCCCTCCTTGGAGACTAAGGAGAAAGCAATGACGCCGTATCTTCGTATTCTGCCGAAGGAGGAGGGGCGCGAGCGCGCCTCCTTCGATCTCTATCTGCCCGCGAGCGAGGAGGGGAAGGTTTACACTCTCTACCACTTTGCTTACGAGGTCAACGAGAGAAAGCCGTCGCTTGCCTACGGCGAAGGGCCGAACGACCCCGCCAACCGCTGTCACTACCGCATCCGCACCGCCGAGATCGTGAAGCGTGAGGGCGATGCCTTCCGCCCGATCTGCGACGCCCTGCGCGGTGGCGAGGTCGGCCTTGCCATCCACGAGGAGGGCGCGGGTGACTACGTCGGCGGGCTTCACGGTGACGAGGTTCTCTCCGAGGTCACGCTGTCGGTCGGAGGAAGGGCACTCCCGCTTGACGGCGACTTCTGCGGCGAGGCCCGGGGCTTCACCTTTTCCGAGGTGTCGATCATCTACCGCTGCAACACGCCAACACAGCCGATTGCCCGCCATACCGCGACCTACACCGTCGACCGAGGGCGACTCCTGCTATCCGCCGAGCTCACATGGCTGACCGAGGCAAAGGCGCCGGTCACGGCGTTTATGCCGATGCTGACAGCGCCCCGCATCGACATGAAGGACCCTTTGCACATTCTCACCGACACCGTCGAGCTGTACGACGAGGGGGGCGAGCTTCTCGCTGCCTTCGACACTACCCCCTACGGTGCCGAGCCGACCGAGGGGCTCACCACGCACCTTGGCCAGGGAACGCAGGCAACGTCAGCGCGCATTTACAAGAAGGACGGTGGTCTTTCGGTTTTTGGCGGCTACACCTGCCCCGACGGGTCGATCCCCAAGGCGCAGCGTGCGTCCAACGTCTGGATCCGCTTCGGCGGCGCCAAGGACAGCAAGGTCTACTTCGAGATCGGCGCCGGCGCACACCCCACCGAGGGAACCGTCTGGCGCAGTCACATCGTCTACGAGATCACCTACAAAGAGAAGGTTTTGTAAGGTTTGGTTTACAATTCTCCCAAAGCATCCGACAAAGCGTGCGTTTTTCTCCGGAACAAGACGCACGCTTTTTTGTTTTTCAAGGACAACAGCGAGCCCGCGGCAGGAACATCGAGCGCGGCAAAACTTTCCCGAAGGGGCTTGCAAAGCCGGCGCGCTTATGATATACTATGCCTACAGTATACCTATACGCGCGTGTATCGGCGCGCGCGGAAGGCCGAAGGGGGACGAGCTATGGATAACGCAAGACGTGTTGCCTGCCCTCTCCTGCTGCACCCCGAGAGCCCGGTATATGACGAAGCGATCCGACGCTTCCAGGGCTGCCCGACGGTCGCCGCAACACGCGGCGGCCGGCTGTATCTCGGCTGGTATGCGGGCGGAACGCGCGAGCCGCATATCAAAAACTACAATCTCCTCATTTACAGTGACGACGAGGGGGTCACGTGGTCAAGGCCGCTCCTCGTCATCCCGAGCGACCGCGAGCGCATGATCCACGCCCTTGATATCCAGCTCTTTCTCGATCCTCGGGGGCGCCTGCACGTCGTGTGGGTGCAGAACAACGCGCGCCCCCTCGGGGATGGGCCCGTGCCCTCCTCGCCCGACAAGCCCCTCGCTGTCGTGGACGGGGTGATCTTTGACGACTTCCGCCATACGATGTGGGAGACGGTGTGTGACGATCCCGATGCCGACGAGCCGCGCTTCTCCGAGCCACGCTGTCTTGACATCGGCTTTCTGCGCTGTAAGCCCACCTTCCTTTCGAGCGGCCGTTGGCTCCTCTTCAACTACGACCAGGAGTCCGACCGCTACGGGTACAGTATATCGGACGATGAAGGCAGGACACACCGTCATCGCTACGGCCCCCAAAAGCTCGCCACCCCCTTTGACGAGGCCATGGCCTACGAGAGGCGCGACGGGAGCATCCGCATGCTGGCGCGCTCGGGACTTGGAGAGCTGGCCGAGGCCTTCTCCTTTGACGGCGGTGAAACCTTCACCGAGGCCCGCCGCTCGGGCATCGTGAGTCCGAGCTCGCGCTTTTACGTCGGCAGAACGCCCACAGGGCGCCTCCTCCTTGTCCGCAACGATGACCAGAGGGAGCGGCGGCGCATGACGCTCTCGCTCTCCGAGGATGACGGCGCCACCTGGCCGCACTCGGCGTGCATCGACGAGCGCACGAATCTTTCGTATCCCGACGTGGATTATTACGGCGACCGCCTCTATCTCACCTATGACCGTGAGAGGACGGGCGCCCGTGAGATCCTGTTTGCCTCCCTCACCGAGGAGGACATCATGGGGGGAACCCTGCCGACACCGTCGGTCGTGAGTAAGCCATGAAGCTATCTGCCTTTCTCTACATTCTTTTAGCGGGGGTCCTTTGGGGAACCTCGGGACTCTTTGCCCATTATCTGTACCCGTACGGCTTTACACCGCTCGAGCTGGTTCTTTGCCGTGGGCTTGTCTCCTTCCTCCTGATGGCGGCGTATGCCCTTATCTTTAACCGCCGCCTCCTCCGCATTGCCCCCCGTGAGCTGCCGCCCCTCGCCCTTGTCGGGCTCGGCATCTTCGGCACGGCGAGCCTGTACTACACCTCGATGGCCATGACCTCGGTGAGCACGGCGGTGGTCCTGATGTATACAGCCCCCGTCTACGTGCTTCTCCTTTCGGTGATTTTTCTCGGTGAGCGCCTCTCACGGCTGAAGCTCGCATCGATCGGGCTGATGCTCCTCGGGTGCTGCCTTGTCTCGGGCATTATCGGGGGGCTCCGCTTCCATGCCCTCGGCCTTCTGGCCGGGGCGGCCTCGGGGGTCAGCTACGCGCTCTATAACCTCTTTGTCAAGATCGCGGTCCGCCGCGGGAACGACCCGGTGTCGGTCTCGATGATCGCCTTCCTTGCGATGACCCTCGCCGCCGCGCTCTGCATCTCGCCGAGGAGCCTTTGGGGGCACCTGCTCGCCGCGCCGGCCGTGACCCTGCCGCTCGGCATCGGGATCGGCATCGCCACCTGTATTCTTCCCTATTTTCTCTACACGCTGGCCATGCGTGATCTCTCGGCCGGCACGGCCTCGGCCCTTGGGATCTTTGAGCCGATGGCGGCAACGCTGTTCGGCATTTTGTTCCTTCACGAGCGGCCGGGGATCTACGGATATCTTGGTATGGCACTCATCCTTCTTGCCGTAGTCCTGCTCGGCAAGGCTGAGGATGCCGTGGGAAAGGAGACACGAAAATGAAGGCTGTGATCGCCATTGATTCCTTCAAGGGGAGCCTATCGAGCCTGCGGGCGGGGGATGCCGTCCGCGCGGCGCTCCTGGCCGTCTTCCCCTCGGCCGAGGGGCAGGTCTTCCCCTTAGCCGACGGCGGCGAGGGCACGGTGCGCGCCATCGTGGCGGCCACCGGAGGGTGCCTGCGCACGGTGCGTGTCACGGGGCCGCTCGGCACGCCCTGCGAGGCCGAGTACGGCTGTCTTCCCGATCATCGCACCGCCGTCCTTGAAATGAGTGCGGCGGCCGGGCTCCCTCTCGTCCCCGAGGACGAGCGTGACCCGATGCATACCACCACCTACGGCGTTGGCGAGATGATCGCCTCGGCCATTGCCGAGGGCTACCGCGACTTCATCATCGGTCTTGGCGGCAGTGCCACGAACGATGGGGGCGTTGGGATGCTGTCGGCGCTCGGCTATGCCTTCCTGGATGCCGACGGCCGCCCCATCGCGCGCGGCGCGCGCGGTCTTGCCTCGCTCGACCGCATTGTGACCGAGGGGGCGCTCCCCGCGCTAAGAGAGTGCCGCTTCCGCGTGGCGTGTGACGTTGAAAATCCTTTGTGCGGCGCGCGCGGCGCGAGTGCCGTCTTCGGTCCGCAGAAGGGGGCCACCCCGGCGGCGGTCGAGGCGATGGACCGCGCCCTCGCCGCCTATGCCGAAAAGACCGCCGCGCTCCTCCCCACAGCCGATCCCCGTGCCAAGGGCGCCGGGGCGGCCGGGGGCCTTGGCTTTGCCCTCCTTGCCTATCTCGGGGCGACGCTCACCCCCGGCATCTCGCTTGTCATCGAGGCCACGGGGCTTGAGTCGGCCATTGCCGAGGCCGACCTCGTCATCACGGGCGAAGGGCGGCTTGACGGGCAGTCCTCGATGGGAAAGGCACCGACCGGGGTCGCCGCCGCCGCCAAGCGTCACGGCAAGCCCTGCCTCGCGTTTGCGGGAGCCGTGACCGAGGAGGCGGCTGCCTGCCACGCCCTTGGCATTGATGCCTTCTTCCCCATTCTGCGCGCTCCCTGCACGCTCAGCGAGGCGATGGACGGGGAGACCGCCTACCGTAATCTCAAAGCGACCGCCGAGGAGGTCTTCCGCCTGATGGGATGCCTCAAGGAGCCGATCGCTACTCAAGGAAAGGACCCTCTATGAAGCTCAACCGACACACCCTCTTCACCTTCGCGCTGATCACTCTTGCCATCGGCCTTGTCCTGCTCGGCATTGCCTACTACTTCTTCCATTTCGTGACCGACGACGGGCTTACCCTCGTCTTTCACGAGGAGGCGGGCAAGCCCTTTGTGACGATGCTCATCGGTGTCTTTGCCGTGCATTTTGTGGCGGCATCGGCGCTTTCGGCACTCATCGCTCTCATTTTCTTTGATACGGCGAAAACGACCGCCGGGGAGGCCAACGAATGAACTACAAGGTCATTGATATCGCGACCTGGGAGCGCCGCCCGCTCTTTGATCTCTACATGACGCGCTTAAAGCTCGTGATGAACGTGACGGTGGATGTGGACGTTACCCGTCTTGTCCGCTACTGCAAGCGGCACGGGCTGAAATTCTATCCCGTTATGATGTGGCTTGTCGGCCGCCGCATGAATGCGCACGACGAGTTCCGCTACCGCTACACCGAGGAGGGCGAGCTCCGCCTCTTTGACTACGTTTCCCCCTCCTACACCGACTTTCACAAGGAGACCGGTAAGTTTGTGAAGTTCGTGACCGAGTATTCGGACGATCTTCGCACCTTCCACGACCGCGCGATGGCCGACCGTGAGGCCCACAAGGATGACGAGGGCTTCCTCCCCCAGCCGGAGAACTTCTTTGACATCTCCTGCCTGCCGTGGATCCACTACAATTCGCTGACCCTGCACGTGGACGAGGGACGCCCGACCCTCTACCCCGTCATCATCTGGGGCAAGCACGAGAGGCGCGGCCTCCGTCGCCTCCTCCCCGTGACGCTGAACATGAACCACGCCGTCTGTGACGGCTATCATCTCTCGCGCTTCTTTACCGAGCTCCGTGCCGATATCGAGGCGCTCGTCGGAGGGAAGCTATGAAGCGTGTTGTCATCATTGACGGGCAGGGCGGACGGCTCGGGGCGCTCCTTGTTGAAGAGATCCTCCGTGCCTCGCTCCCCTGCGAGCTTATCGCCATCGGCACGAACGGCATTGCCACCGCCGCCATGCTGAAGGCAGGAGCACCGCAGGGCGCCACGGGCGAGAACCCCGTTGTCGTGGCGGCGCGCGATGCCGACGTGATCATCGGGCCGATCGGGATCCTGGCCGCCGATGCAATGCTCGGCGAGATCACCCCGGCGATGGCTGCGGCGGTCGGTGCCTGCCGCGCTGAAAAGCTGCTCCTGCCGCTCAACCGCTGTAAAAACCGTGTCGTTGGGGTCAAGTCCCTTTCGATGGCCGAGCTTGTACGGGAGGCGGTCGAGGGCCTCCGTGCGCTCCTCGGGTAAGCCAACAACCTCCGCCGGTCCGAAGGCCGCCGGAGAGCACATACATCCTCAGTAACCGATGCCAGAAGGCATCACGATCGTTCAAGACGGTGATATCATTTTTGGAAAGGAAACTTTACGATGTCATCGAAAAGAAACCACTTGGTCCGTCTGACGACGGCGGCTATGCTGCTCGCCCTCGCCTTCCTGCTCCCCTTCCTCACCGGGCAGATCCCCGAGATTGGGAATATGCTCTGCCCGATGCACCTGCCGGTGCTCCTGTGCGGCTTCTTCTGCGGTCCGCTCCTCGGGGCGGTCGTAGGGGCGACAGCTCCCCTCCTCCGTTCGCTCACGCTCGGCATGCCGCCCCTCTTCCCGGTGGCGACGGCCATGGCCTTTGAGCTATTGACCTACGGTGCGCTGTCGGGGCTCCTTTACCGCCTTCTCCCCAAGAAGAGGTGGAGCGTTTACGTGGCGCTTGGCGGTGCCATGCTCGGCGGCCGTCTTGTGTGGGGGATCGTCAGCGCGATCCTTTACGGGATCATCGACTCCCCCTTTGGCTTTGGTATTTTCTTTACCCAGGCCTTCCTGAATGCGATCCCCGGGATCCTCCTGCAGATCGTGCTGATCCCGCTCCTCGTTCTCACACTCGAAAAAAACTACACTAAGCTTCTGCGCGGTTAGGCCGTGCAAGAAAGGCGATCCTATGCAGCTCTTACCCGTCTCATCCTTGGAGTTTGACACCGTGTACGATGCGCTCGAGGAGGCCTTCCCCCGGGAGGAGAGACGTGACCGCCAAGCGGCACGCCTCCTTCTTACGACCTCCGCCTACTCTCTCCTTCACGTCGTGGAGGAGGGAGAGAGGCGCGGATGCGTTGGCCTTTGGGAGCTACCGGGCTTCACCTTCATCGAGCACCTTCTGACCTATCCCGCCTACCGCAACAGGGGGGTGGGGGCGCGCGTTCTCGGGGCACTTGGAGAAGGAGGGCGCCCCCTCGTCCTTGAGGCCGAGCCACCCATAAGCCCCATGGCTGTGCGCCGCCTCGGCTTTTACGCGCGGTGCGGCTTCCACCGCGACCCCCTCGCCTACCTCCAGCCGCCCTACCGGGAGGAGGATGAGCCAACGCCGCTCGTGCTTCTCTCGTATCCCTCGCCCCTGGCCGATGCCCGTGCCGTGGCCGCCACGCTCTACCGCGAGGTGTACGGCATTGCCGAGCCCTCGCGGCTTTGGGAGAGCGCACGATGAGCGGCGCCTCCTGTACCCTCCTCGTGGACGGTCGCGAGGCCTTCCCTGCCATTCTCCGGGCGATCGACGGAGCGAAGGAATCGCTCACTATCAATATGTTCATCTGGCGCGATGACGAGATCGGCAACCGCATGGCCGAGGCTGTCCTCGCCGCCGCCCGACGCGGCGTGCGCGTGACCCTGTCGGTCGACCGCTACGGCGCCGTGCTTGAGAAGGCCGAGGAATGCCGCCGCTCCTTCTTCCATAAGCGGCAAACCGTCACCGAGCGGCTGAAGGCACGGGCGCTGGCCCGTCTCTACCGCGCGGAGAATGCCCTCCCGTGGCAAAGGGACAAGGAGAGCGACCTCTACCGCGCCCTCCTTTCGCACCCCGGCATCACCCTCGACTGTGACCGTCATAAGGCCGACCACTCGAAGTTCTATATGATAGATGGGCGCGTGCTCTTCCTCGGCGGTGTGAACATCGAGGACAAGGAAAACGGCGCCGACCGCGCGGGGCGCGTCTATGGCGATCTTATGGTACGGATCGAGGGCGAGGAGGCGGTCAACGCCTTCCTTGCACGCCGCGAGGGTGCCCCCCTCACGGGCGACCTCCTCTTCCCGATGAACCGCAAGGAGGGGGGGCGGCGCTTTGAGATGGAGGAGCACTACCTTTCACTTATCGAGGAGGCACGGGAGGAGCTTGTCCTCGTGATGGCGTACCTTTCCCCCCTTCCGCGCTTTCTGGATGCCATTCTGCGTGCCCATCGGCGCGGGGTGCGCGTCACGGTGATGATCCCCGCGCGTGCCAACTTCCAGAATGACACCAACTATAAGACTGCCGCGTATCTTAGAGATAAAAGCAACGGCGGGATCGAGGTACGCCTCTCCCCGAAGATGCTCCACACCAAGCTCCTCATGACCGAGGCGGCTGTCTCCTTCGGCTCGACCAACATCACGAAGAAGGCCTTCCGCCAGCTTGACGAATTGAACCTCACCGTCAAAAGGAGCCCGTCGCCCTTCTGTCGGGCGGTCGAGGAGGCCATCGGGCTTGAGCTTTCGCTCGCCAAGACCCTCGCCCCCGGGGAGAGGCTCGCCTATCGGCGCCTCCTCGCCTTTTGCGAGGGGTTCTTGGTGTAAATGCAAGGTTTTGTTTGCAATCCAAGATTTTCTGCGGACTGTGTGTCCGCGCTACGACCGCACGCCGTGCGGTAGGAGGGAGACCCTATGACCGTTGTCGTCTGCACCGACAAGAACGGCGGTATGCTCTTTGCCGGCCGCCGCACGAGCCGCGACCGTGAGATGCTTGCCGACCTTGGGCGCCTCGCCGCCGGGCGGCGCCTCTTGTGCACCCCCTATTCCGAGCGCCTCCTGACGGCGGCCGGGCTTTGTCCCACCGTCCGTGAGGACTGCCTCGATGCGGCCGAGGGCGGCGACGTCGTCTTCATCGAGACCCTGCCGCTGTCGCCGTACAGCGCACGCATCGCGCGCCTTGTCGTCTACCGCTGGGATAAGGCGTATCCGTACGACGTCTCGCTTGACCTATCGCCGACGGCCGAGGGCTTTGCCCTTACGTCATCCGTCGAGCTTTCCGGCTTTTCCCACGATGTGATCCAAAGAGAGGTATATGACAAATGAAACAGCGCCTTCTTTCCCTTTTTTCACTTCTTCTGCTCCTTTCGCTCCTCGTTGCCGGCTGTGACTTCGGCGGCGGCGGCGGAACGACGGCGGCGACCACCACCGTCACGACAACCGTAACCACCACCGTGACGACGGGGGATCCGACTCCGTCGCCGACCCCCGGGCACGCCGTGTCGGTTGCGGAGGTGCCGCCCTATTCCGGCAGTCCCTACGCCATCATCAATAATAATATCCCCCACTTCACCGAGGAGGACTACACGACCGAATCCTACGAGCGGTTTGCACCTCTCGATGCCCTCGGGCGGTGCGGCGTCACGATGGCCTGCATCGGACAGGATCTGATGCCCCTCCCCGACGAGGAACGCGGCTCGATCGGGATGATCAAGCCCTCGGGCTGGCAGACCGTCAAGTACGACATCGTGAGCGGCAAGTATCTCTATAACCGCTGTCATCTCATCGGCTGGCAGCTGACGGCCGAGAACGCCAACGAAAGAAACCTCATCACGGGCACGCGGTATATGAATGTGGATGGGATGCTCCCCTTCGAGGACATGGTGGCCGACTACGTGAAGGAGACGGGCAACCACGTGCTCTACCGTGTGACGCCCATCTTCGTCGGCGAGGAGCCGGTCGCGCGCGGTGTGCAGATCGAGGCCTACTCGGTCGAGGACGAGGGAGATCCGATCGACGGTATCTCGTTCAACGTCTTTGTCTATAACGTCCAGCCCGGCATCACGATCGACTACGCCACCGGCCTGAGCTGCCTCTCGAGCGAGGTGCCCGAGACGCCCGAGGTGCCCGAGGAGGACGGGGGCGAGGGAGCCGAGGATGCGGTGTACATCCTCAACACGAACACCGATAAGTTCCACCGCGAGGACTGCCGTTACGCGACCTCGATCAAGGAGGAGAACCGCGTTGAGTTCATCGGCGACCGCCAAGAGCTCATTGACGATGGCTACAAGGCCTGCCTCACCTGCCAGCCGTAAAAAATTCAAAAAATTTCTCTTGACAAAACGCCTTCGATGTGATATCATTTTGATATCATGCACATTGGAGGTGTTTTGTTATGCAGGAAAAAATTCTCGAAAACAAGAAGCACGGGATGCGTGTCCTCATCCTTCTTATCCTCGGCTACGCCGTCGCGATCGCCATGGTGGTGATCGGCGGCCCCTGGATGGAGGAGGCCGGCACTCTTGCGACGGTTGGCATCGTTCTCTTTGTCATCGGCATGGCCTATCTCTGCCTCTCCTGGATCCTCATCCTCGGGCTGAAGGTCCTGAAGCCCCAGGAGGCACTCGTCCTCACCCTGTTCGGTAAGTACATCGGCACGCTGAAGGGCGACGGCTTCTACTTCGTCAACCCCTTCTCGGTTGCGGTCAACCCGGCGGCCAAGACCAAGCTGAACCAGAGCGGTGACGTCACAACGGTGCCCGCGCTCCCTGCCAAGCAGGGCACGGCGGCGGCCGAGGTCGTCTCAAAGAAGCTCTCCTTAAAGGTGATGACCCTCTCGAACAACCGCCAGAAGATCAACGACTGCCTCGGCACGCCCGTTGAGATCGGCATTGCCGTCACCTGGCGCATCGTCGATACCGCCAAGGCGGTCTTCACGGTCGACAACTACAAGGAGTTCCTCTCGCTCCAGTGCGATTCCTCGCTCCGTAACATCGTCCGTCTCTACCCCTACGACGTCGCGCCGAACGTGGATACGACGGGCGACGGTCTGGCCGACGACGGGAGCCTCCGCGGCTCGAGCGAGATCGTGGCCTCGCGCATCCGTGAGGAGATCTCCGAGCGCGTCGCCGAGGCGGGCATCGAGATCATTGATGCGCGCATCACCTACCTCGCCTACGCCCCCGAGATCGCCGCGATGATGCTCCAGCGCCAGCAGGCCTCGGCCGTCATTGACGCGCGCAAGATGATCGTTGACGGCGCGGTCGGCATGGTCGAGATGGCGCTTGAGCGCCTTGCCGCCAACGGCACCATCCTGCTTGACGAGGAGCGCAAGGCGGCCATGGTCTCGAACCTGCTTGTCGTGCTCTGCGGCAACCGCGATGCCCAGCCCATTGTCAATTCGGGTAGCCTCTACTGATGAGCGACAGCGGTAAGAAGCAGATCCCTCTGCGCCTTTCGGAACGGCTGTACGCCGCGATCGCCGCCTGGGCAGAGGATGACTTCCGCTCGGTCAACGGGCAGATCGAGTACCTTCTCACCGAATGCTGCAAGCAGCGGAAAAAGAACGGGAGGTACGTCGGGGAAGAGATCGATGCGCCCCTCGAGCTTGACCTGCCCGAGGACACCTCGGGCGCGAAGTAAAAACAAAAAGACCCCCTTGCGCCGGCAGGGGGGTCTGTGTTATACTATATGTAGTCTAAAAAAGGAGGGATGGGGCGTGATCCATTACCTTATCGTCTTTCTGATCTCGATGGTGCCGCTCATCGAGCTGCGCGGCGCGATCCCCTATGGGCTCGGCTTCGGGCTTGACCCCTTCTTTACCTATGCTATCGCCATTGTCGGCAACTGCCTGCCTGTCCCCGTCATCCTCCTTTTCGTCAAGCGCGTGCTCACCTGGATGCAGGGGTGCTCGGTGCGTCTATTCCGTCGGGTGGCGACCTTTGTGACAGAAAAAGCGCAGAAGGGCCTTGTGAAGGTCGAGCGGTATGCCGCCCTCGGGCTTTACCTGTTCGTGGCCATCCCCCTGCCGGGCACGGGGGCCTGGACGGGGGCGCTGATCGCGGCCATGTTCGATATGAAGAAGCGCTACGCCTTCCTCTCGATCTTCCTCGGCGTCCTCACCGCGGGGATCATCATGTCGCTCATCACGGGCGGCATCCTCGCCGGCCTCGACTTCATGCTGTAAGGAGAGAGTATGGACAAAAGAAAGCTTTGCTACTGCCCCTTCTGCGGTCGGGGCTATTCCTTCCCCGAGGAGCGCCTCGGCACCACCTACACCTGCCCCCTGTGCCTTGGCACCATGCAGCGTGAGCCAAACCCCGAAAAGGACATCATGTCCATTGCCACCCCCGTGACCGAGGGGGTAAGCCTTGTCCGTGACGGCTTTACAGTGAAGGACGGGCTCCTCGTCTCCTACGAGGGGAGCGAGCCGTCCCCCGTGATCCCCGAGGGTGTCATCATGATCGGCGAGAGGGCCTTTGAGGGCAGCCGCACGCTCCGCGAGATCGTGATCCCCGAGGGCGTCCGCTATATCGGCCACTATGCCTTTGCCAATTGCGAGGCGATGCGGCGCCTGACCCTGCCGAAGAGCCTGATCGCCATCGGCAACTGCGCCTTTGAGGGCTGCCGGCGGCTCGAGCGGACAAAGATCCCCACGACCCTTCGGGCGGCGGGCTACGCCATCTTCAATCGGTGCGACAATCTCACCGAGGCCGACTTCCCGATGGACATGGCCTTTATGGGAGGCTCACCGCATCCCTTCTGCCGCCGCATCGTGCGCTCGCAGGTGCCGCATTGCGTGCAGTCGATCTCCTTCTGGCTGGCCGACAACGATGCGCTTGAGAGCCTGACGATCGGGCGGCGTGTCCGCTCGATCGACTATCCGCTCGTATCGCCCCGGCTGTCCGAGGTGCATTTCACGCGGCCCGAGGGCTGGGCGTATACCCCGTGCAACATTACCCAAAACGAAGCGCTTGAAATGATCGACCCGGCGATCCTCTCCCACCCGAAGAAGGCGGCACAGTTTTTGAAAAAGCTAAAGACGATGCGCCGTACGATCTGCCGTGCCGTACAGGAGGAGGAGCTCGAGTATTATCATACCGAGATCGATGAATAAAGAAAAGAGCCTGCTTTCACAGGCTCTTTTCTATTGCTTTTCTGTCAAAAAGGTCGAGGAAGTAGACCTCCTCGGGCGGGAGGGTGAACTCGCGTCCGTTCAGGTACTCGAGGACGGTGGGCTCACCGCGGAAGGAGAAGCGGAGGCGGTAGGCGACGAGGGCCTGGTGCTTGTAGCCGGCGCGCTTATCGACAGCGTTTTTCCCGTACTTGCCGTCCCCGAGGAGGGGATGGCCGATGTGCGCCAGATGGGCGCGGATCTGATGGGTGCGGCCGGTGTATAGGGTCACGCGCAGGAGCGTGAGGTCCCCCGTCGTTGCCAGGGTCTCATACCCCGTGCGGATGGTCAGCGCCCCCCGCGGCGGTGCGCTGTCATAGACACGGACGGTCTTTGTCGCCTCGTTTTTGAGGAGCCAGCCCGAAAGCGTGGCCGAGGGCGGCGTCGGGCGGCCGTGGACGGCGCAGAGGTAGTATTTGTCGATCTCGCGCGCCTTGATCTTCTCGTTCATCACGCGGAGCGCCTCGGCGGTCTTGGCGGCGATGACGATGCCCGCGGTATTGCGGTCGATGCGGTTGCAAAGCGCCGGCGCAAAGGACTGCTCGGCGGTGGGGTCGTATTCCCCCTTTTGCCAAAGGTAGGCCTGCAGATGGACGAGGAGGTTTTGCGTGCGGTTGCCCTCGTCCTCGTGCACGGGGATGCCCGCCGGCTTATCGAGGAGGAGGATATTGTCATCCTCATAGAGGATGTGGAGGTGTGGGGTAATGGCGGCGAGCGAGGAGGTGACGTCCTCCCCCTTGCCGAAGAATTCCTCGGGGAGGAAGAGCTGGAGGACATCCCCCTCGGCGAGGATCTCGGAGGGAGCGCACCGCTTGCGGTTCCGCTTGATCTTTTTTGTGCGGATCGAGCGGTAGAGGAGCGATTGCGGAAGGTCGGGCAGGGCCTTGGTCAGAAATTTATCAAGGCGCTGGCCACCGTCATTCTTGCCAATGGTAAGCTCGTGCATCTCAGTCGGCAAGCAGGCGGCGGGCGGCCGCCACGATCAGCTCGACGGCGCCCTCGGTCCCGAGGCAATGGGTATCCAAGGAGAGGTGATAATTCTCGTGCTTCCCCCACTTGCCGCCGGTATAGAAGTTGTAATAGGAGGAGCGGCGACGGTCGGTCTTTGTCACAAGGTCGCCTGCCGCCGAGCGCGAGAGGGACGAGTCGCCCGCCATCACGCGTGCAACACGCTCATCGTACGGGGCATGGAGGAAGACCGAAAGGCGGACGGGCTCCTCGCGCAGGACGTAATCGGCACACCGACCGATGAAGATGGCACTCCCCTCGGCCGCCCTTTCCCGTATAAACTCGGACTGCAGGAGGAAGATGCGGTCGTTGATGGGCATATGCATCGACACCCCGGGCGTTACCGTGTGAAAATGCGCCCCCATCGCCAGGGTGTAGAGGAGGCTGTTGGCCGCCTTCTCATCCTCGCGCGCGGCCACGTCAATATGCAGGTCGCCGGCCTCGGCCGCGCCCTCAATGATCTCCTTGTCGTACAGCGGGATCGCAAGCCGCTTCGCGACACCGTCGGCCACCTCGCGGCCACCCGAGCCGCACTGGCGTGCGATCGTGATCAGGATCTTTTTCTCCATAGGGTCATCTCCTTTTTCGGGGTTTCCGCTTACAGTATAGCATATTTTTACCATTTTGTAAAGTGGCACCGCAAAAACGGGGAAGAAGCCCCTTGCTTTTTCCCACGAAAGGTGTTACAATTACAATGTGAAATTATAATTTATTATAGAACACGAAGGAGGCGCCCCATGCCCGAGATCTCCCCGACCCTCACGAGTCACATCGATGCGTATGCCGCGGCCTCGCTCGGCCTCAAGACGGCGCTCCTTATGGGGCGTGCCGGTACGGCGGTGGCCGAGGCGGTCATGGAAAGGTCCCCCTCCCCCTGCCGTGTTCTTCTCTACTGCGGCCCCGGCAATAACGGCGGTGACGGCTATGCCTGCGCACGCCTCCTTGCGCGCCGCGGCTACGAGGCACTCGCCGTGGATGTGACGGGGGGCGGACAGAGGACACCCGAGGGGCGTGCCTATCTTGCCGACTACCGCCGCGAGGTGGGGGAGCCCCTCACGCTCGCCGAGGCCGAGGCGCTCTCCTCGGATATCCTTGTCGATGCCGTCCTCGGCACGGGCGCGCGCCTGCCGCTCGGCGAGGATATGCGTGCGCTCAGCGCACATATGCAGAAAAAGGACGCCTACCGCATAGCGATCGATCTGCCCCTCGGGGTGGATGCCGAAAACGGGGGTGCCGACCCGATGGCCCTCCCCGTCGATATGACGGTGGCGCTCGGCTTTTTGAAGCACGGGCTCCTCTCCTATCCCGCACGCGCGTACGTAGGCGAGCTCCGCATTGCCGATCTTGGTCTCGATACCCCCGCTGTGCGCGAGCACTTTGCGATCAAAGAGCATAGCCTGACCCAAAAGACCATACGCCCGCTTCTCCCTTTGCGTGACCCGAACGGTCATAAGGGGAGCTTTGGGCATCTGCTCCTCCTTGCGGGGAGCGAGACCTACCGTGGCGCCGCCCTCCTGGCCGGCGCGGCCGCCCTCCGCATGGGAGCGGGGCTTGTGACGCTGGCCGCCCCTGCCTGCGTGCTCGAGGGGGCGCTCCCCGTGCTCCCCGAGCTAATCCTGTCGCCTCTGGCCCCGGAGGCACCCCTCTCCCCGGCGCTGACCGAGGGGAAGGCGGCCATCCTCTTTGGCCCCGGTGTCGGCATCTCGGAGGCAACGGGGGAGCGGCTTCGGTCCCTGCTCACCGCCGAGGGCTGTCCCCTTGTGCTCGATGCCGATGCCCTCACGGCGCTGGCCGCGATGGGCGAGGACGGCAAGGGCCTCCTGCAATCGGCAAAACGTAAAGTTATCCTTACACCTCATCCGGGCGAGCTTGCCCGTCTGCTTGGCATACCGACAAGCGAGGTGCAGGCCAACCGTCTTGCGCTGGCACGCCGCTTTGCCGCGCGTTATCCCGTGACCCTGGTTCTGAAGGGAGCGGCCACTATCATCGCCGAGGGGGAGGAGTTTTATCTGAACACCTCGGGCTCGTCGGCGCTCGCCAAGGGGGGGAGCGGTGACGTCCTCGCCGGGGCGATCGCCTCGCTCCTTGCCGAGGGGCTGGCGCCGTCCTCGGCGGCACGGGTCGCCGTATGGCTCCACGGCGCGGCAGGCGACCGCCTGGCCGCGACCTATTCGCTCCGCGGCGTGCGCCCTGCCGATCTGCCGGCAGAAATGGCCGCCCTCCTTGCCGAGGTCGAGTCATGAAGGGGAGCGCCTGCCTTCTCGCCCCCCGTGGGGATGCCTTTGCGCGGACGCTCGCGCTTGAGCTCGCCTCCCTTTTCGATACGGTGACGGTGACCGACCGCCGGGAGGAGGTCCCTCCCTGCCGTCTGCTCCTGATCGACCTTGACCTGCCGTCGCTGTCGCCGATGGCGACCGAGGGGCTGGCCGAGCGCCGCCTCGGGTATACCCGTCGCCCCCTCGCCCCTCTCCCCTTCCCTGTCCTCCTTCGCCCCTGCCCGATGACCGAGTGGCGGCGCGCCGTCCTCGCCGAGGACACGGCGGCGACCGTCTTGTATGCCAACGGGCGGCTCACGCTTCCCGACGGCGGCACCGTTCTCCTGACCGAGCGCGAGGCTGCCCTCTTCTCGCTCCTTTACGAGGCGGGCGGCGCGCCCGTCGCGCGTGATGCGCTGGCCTCGGCCGTCTTCCCGGGGGCCGCCGAGCCCGAGGGGAGCCTTACCGTCTACATTCACTATCTCCGGAAAAAATTAGAAAGGAACGGCAAAAAGGTCATCCTTGCCCACCGCGGGGGCGGCTATTCTTTGCGGATGGAGTCGCTATGCTGACACTCGTCTTTGGTGCCCCCGGGACCGGGAAGACCACGCTCCTTTGGGAGCGCATTGCCGAGGACCTCGCACAGGGGCGCCCGGCCTTCCTCATCGTGCCCGAGCACACCACCGTCAGCGTGGAGGCCACGGCCGCGCGCCGTCTCCCTCCCTCGGCGCCCCTCCTCTTTGAGGTGACAAACTTCACCCGTCTTTGCGATACCTATTTCCGCCGCTTTGGCGGTGTCAGCGAGCGGGCAGCCGATGATGAAACCGCGCTCCTCGTTCTGCGCGATACCGTCGCCTCGCTCTCCCCCCTGCTCCACGACCGCCGCCGTGTGGATACCGCGCGCATCCTCGAGGTACGCCTGGCCCTTCGCGAGCTTTCGGCCGCCGGCGTGACCCCCGACCTCCTGAAGGAGGCCGCCGAGGGCATCACCGAGGACACGGCCCTCTCCCGGCGCCTTGACGACCTCGCCCTGATCCTTGCGGCCTTTGAGGGGGCACTCGCCGCCCACGGCAGTCGCCCGGCCGGCAGTGAGCTTGTGCGCCTTGCCGAGATCCTGCGTAAGACGCCCCCCTCGGCCGAGACCTCCTTCTACCTTGACGGCTTCACGAGCTTCACCGCCGTCCAGCTCGGTGTCCTCGCGACCATCCTTGGGAAGGCCCCCGTGACGGTGACCCTCCCGATGCCCGAGCGCAACACAGCCGACTGCCTTGCCTACGCCGAGATCGAGCGCACCCTGCGCGATCTGCGCCGCCTCGCCTCGGAAAGAGGAGTGACGGTCGAGACCGTCTCACTGACCGACAACCGGCGCACGCACGCGCCCGTCCTCAACGAGATCGGCGCACGCCTCTTTACACCGCGCCCGGCACCCCTGCCTCCGCCGTCGGAGGAGGAGCAAGAGGCGCTTCGCTTCTTTGAATGCCGTACCCCCTTCTCCGAGGCCGAGCTCGTTGCCGCCGATATTGCACGGCGCATCCGCCTTGGTGCCTCCTATCGCGATTTTGCCATCGTGGCGCGGTCGGCCGAGAGCTATCGGGGCATCCTCGATGCGGCGCTCGAGCGGCATGGCATCCCCGCCTTCTTCTCTCTCCCCACCGACCTTTCGGCCTTTGAGATCACAAAGCTCATCAAGACCGCCTATGCCGTCGTGACGGGGGGCGGTCGGCGCGAGGATGTGATCACCTACGCCAAATGCGGCCTTGCCGGCATCCCGGATGACGACTGCGATCGCCTTGAGCTTTACGCCGAGCGCTGGGAGCTTTCGGGGCGGCGCCTCCTGTACGCTCCCTATAAGCTGCCGCCGGGCGGATACGCCACCCCTCGCACCGAGGCCGAGCGTGCCGCCGCCGCGTGCGAGCTCGCAGCGCTGGAGGACACGCGCCGCCGCCTGGTGGCTCCCCTCGAGGCCCTCAAGGGGTTTTGTAAAGGTGAGTTTACAATCAAAGAGCATTGCGCCGCCCTCTATGACTTTCTTTCGCGTCTTGACGTTGACCGTCTCCTCTTCCTGAAGGCGCACCGCTTTGCCGCGGCCGGGGATGCCGCGCGCGCGGATATCTACTCGCGCCTCTTCCGCGAGGTCACCGAGACCCTCGATCGCCTCGTGGAGCTGATCCCCGAAAGCCGCCTTACGGCCGAGGACTTTTCCGAGCTTCTCACCCTGCTCTTTTCCTCGCGCTCGCTCGGGTCGATCCCCCCGCGGGGGGACGCCGTCACCGTCGGCTCAGCCGACCTCCTCCGCCCGAACGAGCCGCGCCACATCTATCTCATCGGCGTGAATGCCGATAGCTTCCCGCGGACGAAGGAGGCGGTCGGCATCTTTTCGGCCGCCGAGATCCTGCTCCTTGGTGAGCATGGCATCGTCCTTGACGGTGACGAGGTCGTGCGCATCTCGCGCGAATGGTTCTGCTTTTTGCGCGCCTTCCTCTCCTCAAGCGAGACCGTGACCCTCACCTATACCCTGGCGGATGCCGCGTATGCCCCCGCCGGGCGGAGCGAGGTGCTGGACCGCATCCTCGCCATGACGGGGGAGCGCTTCCCGATCCGCCGCGAGGAGGAGCTCCCGCCGTTTGACCTCATCTTTTCCCGCGAGGCCGCGCTGACCGCACTCGGCAAGCCCCTCTCGCCGAAGGAGCGCGCCTCTCTCCTTGCGGCGCTCGCCACCGACAAGACGCTCAAGGAGCGCCTCGCCTTGGCACACGCCCCCCTGGTCGATCCGCACGCACGCTGCTCGCCGGCGGCGATGCAGCGCCTCCTCGGTAATACCGTCTCGCTGACGCAGAGCCGCATTGATGCCTACGTCAGCTGTCCCTTCTCCTACTTCTGCCGGCATATGCTCTCCCTCGGGGAGGATCGGCGCGCCACCCTCGGCAGTGCCGACATCGGCAATTACGTGCACGCCCTGATGGAGCAGCTCTTCACCGAGGGGATGCCCGAGGATGACGAGGCGATCGCCGCGCGCGTGGCGGCGCTCACCGAGGCCTATCTTGCCACCCTCTTTCCCCGGGGCGCCGAGATCCCGGCGCGCGTGCGCCATCGCTTTTTGCGGCTCTCGCGCCTTGTGGTGCGCCTCGCCACCGAGCTTGCCGAGGAGCTGAAAACGACCGAGTTTTCTCCCCTCTTCTTTGAATACGAGCCCTCGGCGACCGACGAGGACAAGGCCGCGCCCCCCGTCTTCACGCTCGAGGACGGCACGCGCGTTGTGCTGTACGGCAAGATCGACCGCGTGGACATCTACCGTAAGGACGGCAATGTCTACCTGCGCGTGCTCGACTATAAGACGGGCAAAAAGCTCTTCTCACTCGAGAACGTGGCACGCGGCCGCGACCTTCAGCTCCTCCTCTACCTCTTTGCCCTCTGGAAGTGCGACAAGCCGCGCTTCCTCGAGAGCCTCGGGGTGGGCGAGGGCAAGGAGGTGCTCCCGGCAGGAGCGCTCTATCTCAATCTGTCGCTTGCCACCCCCTCGGTCTTCCCCACCGACAGTAAGGACAAGGAGCGCTGCGCGCGCAGCGGCCTGCTCCTTTCGGACGAGGACAGCCTGCACGCGATGGACCCCCACCGCGAGGGGCGCTTCATCCCCATCAAATACAATAAGGACGGCTCGGTCTCCAAGCTCTCGCTCAAGAACCTTCAGACGCTCGAGGAGCTTGGCGAGGTCATGGGCCTTGTGAGCGATGCCGTCAAAACGACGGCCAAACGCCTGATTGACGGTGTCGCCGATGCGACCCCTCTCCTTCTCGGCAACGGCCACGTCGCCTGCAGCAATTGCGCCTATTATCCCGTATGCCGCAACGTGGGCGGCGGGCGTGCTGCCGAGGGCTGATGCCCTCACTCCCCTTCTTTCTTTCGTTATCATTATTATCTTTGGAGGTCTCTTATGTCTGGCTTTTCCCCTTCCATGGACGCCGCAGGATCCGGCTCCTCCGCCTTTGAGGTGGTCTCCTTGATCCCGACCATTCTCCTTGGCATGATCGCCGTCCTGACCGTCTTCGGTGCGCTCCTCGGTCTTATGCGAGGGCTCCGCAAATCGGTCATGCGCATCATCACCATTGCGGCGGCACTGATCCTCGCGCTCATCATCTCGGGCAGTCTTGCGCCGATGATCTCGGAGTACGTGCTCCCCCTGATCGACGAGGAGGCGCTCGAGATCCTGGATGCCCTGCCCTCGATCGTCCCCTTTGTGCTGGGTCTTGTCCGTCCCTTCGCCTTTGCCGTCGTCTTCTTTGCGCTGACGGTGGTGCTGTGGTTCGTCTACCTCTTCCTCTCGATCGTCCTGTCGCCGAAGGCCACGACCGATAAGGACGGCAAGAAGGTAAAGCCGAAAAAGCGCCGTCTCTTCGGCCTGCTTGTCGGTGCCGCTCAGGGCTTTTTGGTCGCGGCGGTGCTCCTCTCTCCCCTGCTCGGCTACTTCTCGCTGGCGACCGACATGGTCGGCAATGTCGTGGCGGATGCCGATCCCGAGGATCCGATCCTCGAGGAGATCGCCCCCGTCTATGAGGAGGCCCTGCTCCCGATCCGCGAGAGCTTCCCCGTCAGCACCGTGACCGCCGTCACAAAGCCCCTCTTCGGCGCTGTCTCCTCCTTCCGCCTGAACGGCGACAAGGTGAACCTTGGCGAGGAGCTCAGCATCTTCTATTCGGCCATTGAGCGCGTGCAGTCGCTCTCGGACAGCGAGGGCTTTGGCGAGGCGGAGCTGACCTCGATCCGTGAGGTCATCACCCTGCTTGAGGAGTCCGCCCTCTTTACGAACTTCCTTTCCGAGGCGGTCGCCGGCATGGGCGAGGCCTGGCAGGAGGGTGAGGACTTCCTTTCGATCGGGAAGCCGAGCGTTGACGAGAAGATCGATCCTCTCTTTGACGGTCTTGCCACCATCTTTGCCACCACCACGACCGACACGCTGGCCGGTGATATTGATTCCTTCCTCGATATCCTTGAGCTTGTCATTGATTACGGTCTGACCGAGACCTCGGGCGACGAGGGGGATGACTTCGTCACCAAGATGACGACCCCGAAGCCCGAGAACGGGAACAAGACCTTTGTGACCGCCGCCCTCGACGTTCTCGATGCCAATCCCCGCATGGCGCCCCTGCGCTCGGGCATTACGGCGATCGGTATGAGCGTGGTCGGCGAGCAGCTTGACCTCGGCACGCCCGAGGAGATCCGCGAGAACTACGGAGAGCTTGCCTCCGAGGCCGTTGAGGTCCTGCGCGATCTCCCCGGCGACACGAACGAGGAAAAGATCGAGGCCCTGAAGACCCCCATCCAGGAGGAGCTGGCCCGTCAGGAGATCGAGGTCCCTGCCGAGATCGTTGAGGAGGCCTCGCGCTTCTTCCTTGACGAGCTTGATAAGAAGGACATCGCCCTTGAGGACGTGACCGAGGAGGATATCTTCGCGATCCTCGAGTCGCTCTCGTCGGGCGGCAACAACTAACCCCCCGGGGGCGGCTATCGGCCGCCCCCGCTCGCTTGAAAGGATCTCTATGAAAACCGAATTTACTGTCACCGGCATGGCCTGCGCCGCCTGTGCGCGGCACGTGGAGGGCGCGGTACGCGACCTCCCCTTTGTCAGCGAGGTGCGCGTGAGCCTGATCACCGGCATCCTCTCGGTCACCCACAGCGGCGACCCCCTGGCGATCGCCGAGGCGGTGCGTGGGGCGGGCTACGGCGCCGAGGTGCGCGAGAGCGGGGCGGCCGCCGTCCCGATCGCCGCGACCATCACAAAGCGCGACATGGCCCGTCTTGCGTGTCTCCTTGTCCTGACGGTCGCCCTCTTCCTTCTGGCCATGGGACCGATGCTCGGCATCCCCCGTCCCTCTCCCCTTGACCCTGCCAAGGGCGGCGGACGCTGGCTTCTCCTTACCGAGTGCCTGCTCGCCCTGCCCACGCTCTGGCTCGGGCGCCGCTACTTCATTCGGGGGGTGGCCTCGCTCCTGCACCGCGCACCGACGATGGATACCCTCGTCTCGCTCGGGGCAGGGGTAGGCTTCCTGCACGGCGTTGTCCTGACCGTCCTCGCCTTCCTCTCCCCCGACAAAGCTCCCGACTACGCCTCGGCCGTCAATCTTGAGGCGTGCGCCATGATCCTCTTCTTTGTGACGATCGGCAAGACCCTCGAGGGGCGCGCCAAGGACAAAACGGCCGAGGCGCTGCGTGCCCTTTCGGCATTGGCCCCCAAGGCGGCTACCGTCCTCCGTGACGGCCGCGAGGTGGCGGTCGAGGCCGCCGCGCTGTGCCGTGGCGATCTTGTCGTGTTGCGGACGGGCGAGGCCGCCCCGGCCGACGGGCGTGTGGTCGAGGGCTTCGGCTCAATGAATGAGGCTATGCTGACCGGCGAGAGCCTGCCCGTCGATAAGCGGTGCGGCGACCCCGTGAAGGCCGGATGCCTGCTGTCCGACGGGCGCATCGTCTTCCATGTCGAGGCGGCCGGCGAGGACACGGCGCTTTCCGACATGATCCGCACAGTGAGTGCGGCGGCCTCCTCCCAGGCGCCCATTGCGCGCCTTGCCGACCGTGTCAGCGCGGTGTTCGTCCCGGCGGTCACGGCCATAGCGGCGCTGACTCTTTTGCTCCTCTCCCTGATCACGGGAGATATCACGCGCGGGCTCTCGCACGCCATCAGCGTCCTTGTGATCTCCTGCCCCTGCGCCCTGGGTCTTGCGACCCCGACTGCCATCATGGCCTCAACGGGCCGCGCGGCGCAGGACGGCATCCTCGTCAAGAGCGCCGAGGCCCTTGAGATGCTGGGGCGGATCGATGCTGTCGCCTTCGATAAGACCGGCACCGTCACGACCGGCATCATGCAGGTGGTGGCGCTCTGCCCGAGCGAGGGTGTCACCGAGGCCGAGCTCCTCGGGGTCGCCGCGGCCCTTGAGGCCTCCTCCACCCATCCCCTGGCCGAGGCTATCCGCCGTCGCGCCGAGGAGGAGGGGATCGCCCCCCCGGCGGCCGACGGCTTTATCACGGTCGAGGGGCGCGGGATCGCCGCCGACATCGGCGATGACCGTTGCTTTGCGGGCAACGCCGCCCTCCTTGCCGAGGACGTCGGGATCGATCTTTCACCGCTTGCCGAGGCCTCCGAGCGCCTGCTTGGCGAGGGATGCAGCCTCGTCTACCTCGGGCGCGAGGAAGCGCTGCTCGGGGTGATCGGCATTGCCGACAGCGCACGCGAGAGCGCGCGCCCGACCGTCGAGGGGCTGGCGGCACTCGGCATCCATACGGTAATGCTGACGGGCGACAATCCGCGCGCCGCCGCCAAGATCGCCGCCACGGTGGGGATCGAAGACGTGCGCGCAGGACTCCTGCCCGAGGGAAAGGCAGAGGCGGTCGCCGCCCTGCGCGAGGAAGGACATCGCGTTGCCATGGTGGGCGACGGGATCAACGATGCCCTCCCCCTTGTCAGCGCCGACCTTGGGATCGCCATCGGGGCAGGGGCGGATGCCGCCATTGCCTCGGCCGACCTTGTGCTCCGCCGCAGTGACCCCACCGACGTCCTGGCGGCCCTCCGCATCGGGCGGCGCACCCTGCGCATCATCAAGCAGAACCTCTTCTTCGCGCTCGTCTACAACTCGATCTGCATTCCGGTCGCCGCCGGGGCGCTCTTGCCGCTCGGCATTGCCCTGACACCGGGCATCTCGGCCGCCGCCATGTCGCTCTCCTCTCTCTTTGTGGTCAGCAACTCGCTGCGGCTCCTGCGCTCCAAAAGGTAAGGTTTTGTTTTCATAGCTTAAAAAATGGTGCCAACGGCACCATTTTTATCCTCAGGGCCGTGGAGCTGTGGGCGTCGCCTTCAGAAGGAACGCTCACCTCTCCTTGGCGCCCCCTTGACTTTTGCTGTCCTTTATGCTATAATAATTGCGAGGAATTCTCAATAAGGAGGTTTCGATAATGAAGCAATTTATTCTTTCGATCCTTGCTCTCCTTTTGTTTCTCGCGGCCTCGATCTTCTCTGCCATCCTGCTTTACGATGTCCTTACCCTGCCCGAGAATCCCGAGAACATGAGTGAGAGCATCGGGAAGGGGCTGTCGATCGCCGTCTCGGTCATCTTCTTTGCGATCGCCGCGATCGTGCAGGGGGTATCGGCGCTGCTGGCCTTCATCGGGCTGATCGTCAGCAAAAAGACCTGTGCTGACGGCGGCGTTGTCGCCCTCTACGCGGTGCAAACGGTCCTGCCGATCGTCTGTGCGGCCATTCCCTTTTTACTGTTGCCGCTCTGATACAATGTGGGGATTGTCGCAGTAAGGCATACCCCCTAACAAAGAGGGGATATACTGTTTTTTGCAGTATATCCCCTTTTGTCATCTTCGAGGCTTGTTTTCTGCCCTGACCGCGTGCGCCCCCCAAGGTCCTTTCCTTGATTCTATTGAATTCTTAATGAGACAGGACCTTGTATTCGCCGTTTTGCCCCTCGCCTCATACACTAATGGTAACGCTATTTCAAAGGAGGGCACGATGAGACGAGAGGATCGAGCCGATACCGCGGCACGGGATGCCGCACGCACCGCAGGATGTGGCAGGGAGCGGAGTTGCCCCTGCTGTCGCGGACCGCAGGGGCCACAGGGGCCGCGAGGCTATCAGGGGCTACGCGGTGTTCCCGGGGCACGGGGGG
>JAZSGE010000069.1:0-8214 GCA_045532575.1 Eubacteriales bacterium
CCCTGTATCGCAGAAAAAGAAGTATTCGCGTTTGCAAATATTGCGGACGAGCTCATTTCCGAAATGCAGAAAAACGGCGCGTATAAAATCACGCTCGAACAGGCGAACAAGCTTGCGGAGATCGTGCTTGTGGAAAGTAAAAATCCCAAGACGGGTATCGTGAAAAAGACGGTCAGCCGTGAATGCGTAGGCCGTGACGCGGCGGTATTGCTTGCGAAAATCGGCGTGCGCGTAAGCGACGACGTGCGTTGTATTATTTGCGAAACGGACTTCGAACATCCTTTCGTACAGCACGAGCTGATGATGCCGATTTTGCCGATCGTCCGTGTCCATGACATTGACGAGGCGATCACACTGGCTGTCAAGGCCGAGCACGGCAACCGCCACACCGCCCACATGCATTCGAAGAACATCGACCATCTGACGCGCTTTGCCCGTGCGGTCGAGACCACCATCTTCGTCAAGAATGCCCCCTCGTACGCCGGCATCGGCTTCGGTGGGGAGGGCCACGCCACCTTCACCATCGCCGGTCCGACCGGCGAGGGCATCACCTCGGCCAGGAGCTTCACGCGCCTCCGCCGTTGCGTGATGGCGGATAACTTCCGCATTATCTAACGAAAGGAACAAAGCACGATGGAACTTAGCGCACGCGATATTGAAAGCATCGTCCGCGAGGTCCTCGGGAACCTCGGCGCGGCAGCCTCTGCCCCCGCCGCCGGCCTTCCGAAGACCGCCAAGGTCGCGATGCTGACCGACAAAAAGCACATCGAGGTCAAGGAGTTCCCGATCCCCGCGCTCGAGGATGATGACATCCTCGTCCGTGTCGAGGGCTGCGGTGTCTGCGGCACCGACGTCCACGAGTGGAAGGGTGACCCCTTCGGTCTCATCCCCGTTGTCCTCGGCCACGAGGGCACCGGCGAGATCCTCGCTCTCGGTAAGAATGTCAAGAGCGATACGGCAGGCAACCCGATCAAGGTCGGCGACAAGATCGTTACCTCGGTCATCTCCTGCGGCGATTGCAACATCTGCCGCAACCACCCTGCCAACACCAACCTCTGCGATAAGCAGGGCGTCTTCGGCCTTATCGGCCACAACGAGGCACAGCCCCTGAACGGCTGGTTCGCCTCGCATCTCCTGATCCGTGCCAAGGGCGCGACCTACTTTGTGGTCAACGACCTTGATCTTCAGGAGAGAATGCTCCTCGAGCTTGCCTGCGTCTGCGTCCACGCTCACGCGAGAGCCTGCAAGACGGGGCTTATGAACTTCAACACGAAGGTCCTGATCCAGGGTCTCGGCCCTGTCGGCCTTGTGATGATCGCCGTGCTCCGCGCCGCCGGCATCAACCATATCATCGCGATCGACGGAACGCCGAAGCGCCTTGAGATGGCCAAGCGCATGGGCGCCAAGACGACGATCAACTTCCGCGAGATGGATACCCTCGAGAAGAGGGTCGAGGCCGTCAAGGCCGCGACGAACGGCAACGGTGCCGACTTCGCCTTCCAGTGCACGGGCGCTCCGCCCGCAGCTGCGGACATCTACTCCTACATCCGCCGCGGCGGTGGGCTCTGCGAGATGGGCTTCTTCGTCAACAACGGCGAGTACACGGTCAATCCTCACTTTGCCATGTGCAACAAGGAGATCAACCTTGTCGGCTCGTGGGATTACAGCGCCGAGGATTACCCCACCACGATGGCCTTCCTCCGCCAGGCGCGCGAGATGAACATCCCGATCAAGGAGCTCATCACGCACTCCTTCCCGCTCGATAAGCTCAACGAGGCCATGGAGGTCAACGTCTCTCAGCAGGGCATCAAGATCTGCTACGTTCCCGACTAAGGAGGGCCGCGTATGGCACTCGGAATGATCGAAGTGTACGGCTTTACGACCTCGATCGTGGTCGCCGACCGCGTGGCCAAGACGGCAGACGTCAAGGTCGTCGCGATCGACAAGAACAAGCCGGCGAACGGTGACAGCGCAGAGGTCCCGCTCGTGATGGTGGTGAAGTTTGAGGGCAACGCCGGTGCCGTCGAGTCCGCCATGCAGGCGGGCATCGAGGAGGCCAAGCGCCGCAACCTCTACATCACCTCCCGTCTTATCGCCGGGCAGAGCCCGGAGATCGAGTGGTTCGCGCATCTTGAAGCCACAGGGCGCGATAAGCTCAGATAACAAAATCAAAAAAACAAAAAATAAAAAACATTTACTTAAAAGGAGATTACAGTTATGCAGGAAGCACTCGGTATGATCGAAACCAGAGGTCTCGTTGCCGCGATCGAGGCGGCCGATGCGATGGTCAAGGCGGCCAACGTTGTTCTTATCGGTAGTGAGAAGATCGGTAGCGGGCTCGTCAGCGTCATGGTGCGCGGCGATGTCGGTGCCGTGAAGAGCGCCGTTGAGGCCGGTGGTGCCGCCGCCGGTAGACTCGGTGAGGTGGTTGCCACGCACGTCATTCCTCGCCCCCACAACGATGTGGAGAAGCTTCTCCCCTCGCTGAAGTAAGTCACACAGTCACTCTATGGAAAAAGCAATAGCGTTACTCGAGGTGCAGGCGCTCGTTGCCTCGATTGCCGGGCTGGATGCCATGTGCAAGGCGGCTGACGTACGTCTCATCCATGTCGAGAAGCGCCTTGGCGGTCGGCTGGTCACCGTGGTCGTTGAGGGCACGGTGTCTGCGGTGGAGGCAGCCGCGAAAGCGGGTGCCGCCGCCGCCGCAAAGGTCGGAAACGTGAAGCTTTGCGAGGTCATCGCCCGTCCGCATCCCGACATTATGCGGTTCCTCTACACCGATTGACGGATCGCCGTTTTGCGGTGTAGGTACCCCGGCGCCATCGGCGCCATCCCCTTTCGCATCTTGGCGCACAGCGCTTAAGATAAACAAAATTTGATTCCAATAATTTTACGGAGGATATGAAAATGGAAGCACTCGGCATGGTTGAAACCAGAGGTCTCGTCGCCGCGATCGAAGCGGCCGATGCGATGGTCAAGGCTGCGAACGTCGTTCTCGTCGGCAGCGAGAAGATCGGTAGCGGGCTCGTCAGCGTCATGGTACGCGGCGATGTCGGCGCCGTCAAGGCTGCTGTTGAGGCCGGTGGCGCCGCCGCCGGTAAGCTCGGCGAAGTGGTTGCCACGCACGTCATTCCCCGCCCTCACACGGACGTGGAAAAGCTTCTCCCGAAGATCTGAGATCCAAGGGAAGCTCCGCCACAGGGAGACTGATCTCTCCCTGTGGCGCCCCCACGGGGGCAGGCGCCGTTGCGCGGGCGCCGTATTCGCGCGCACATAAGTAGCAAAAACTATAACATTGTAAACAATACCTTGCTATGCAGGGTTAACGATATCACATACGAGGAGTATGCCGTATGGAACTGAATGAAAAGACCGTGGCCGCCCTTGTGGCCAAGATCGTCGCCGATCTTACGGAAAAGGGCGATGCCGCCGATATTCCGATCGGGGTATCCAACCGCCACATCCACCTGACAAAGGAGGACGTCGAGACCCTCTTCGGCAAGGGCTACGAGCTTGAGAAGATCAAGGATCTGAAGCAGCCCGGGCAGTACGCCTGCCGCGAGACCCTGACGATCGTCGGCCCCTCGATGCGCCCGATCGAGGGCGTGCGCGTGCTCGGCCCCGTCCGCAGCCGCTCGCAGGTCGAGATCTCAAGGACCGATTCCTTCCAGCTGAAGGTCAAGCCCCCGGTCCGCGAATCAGGCGATCTTGACGGCTCGGCCCCCATCACCATCATCGGGCCGCGCGGCACCGTCACCCTCAAGGAGGGGTGCATCATTGCTAACCGCCACATCCATATGGGGCTCTCGGATGCCGCCCGCTACGGCGTGATCGACGGTGACTACGTCACGGTCGATGCCTTCGCCGGCAAGCGCACCCGCTGGTATGACGTGCAGGTGCGCGTCAGCGATGCCTTCACGCTCGAAATGCACGTCGATACCGATGATGCCAACGCGGCCGGCATCGGCAACGGCACTCTCGTCAGCATCGTCAAAGAATAAGTATCGCCAAGCTAAGCCCTTGGCCGGAAAGAGGAACCACTTATGATCAAAGGACTCGTGGTCAGCCATATCGTCTCCACCAAGAAGCAGGAGGCACTCATTGGGAGCAAGTTCATGGAGGTGCGCGTTCTCGAGAACGACATCCCCACCGAGAGGTATATCGTCGCCGTTGACAGCGTAGGCGCCGGCATCGGCGAAACCGTCCTCGTTACCCTCGGCTCCTCGGCACGCCTGGCCCTCACCGAGGAGCGTGCCCCCGTCGATGCCGTGATCGTGGGTATCGTTGACTGAGCGAGGAAGTACCCAAGCTATGGCACAAGACATCAAGGCCCTTCTCAGAGAGTCCGGCATCGTGGGGGCCGGCGGCGCCGGCTTCCCCTCGTACGCCAAGCTCGCCGAGGGGGCCGATACCCTGATCGTCAACGGCTCGGAATGCGAGCCTCTCCTCCATACCGATTACGAGATCATCAAGCAGCACCGCTCGGAGGTGGTCGCCGGCGCCGAGGCTATCGCCAAGGCCATGGGCATCGGTCGCGTGATCTTCGCCGTGAAGGAGCATACCTCCCACGGCCTCGGCCTTTCGGCCGATGAGGAGCTCGGGCCCATGACCCGTGTCTTCCTCCTCCCCAATATGTACCCGATGGGCGATGAGATCACCCTGATCTACGAGGCCACGGGGCGGCTCGTTCAGCCCTCCGCCCTCCCGATCAGCGTGGGTGTTGTCGTCTATAATGTTGAGACCGTCTACAATTTTTACCGCGCGATGACCCTCTCCGAGCCCGTGACCGACAAGTGGCTCACCGTCGCCGGTGATATCAGCGATAACCGCGCCTTTGTCGTGCGCGTCCCGATCGGGATGCGGGTCGCCGATCTTCTGTCGGCGCTCGATGTTCCTGTACCGAAGACCCACCGTCTCCTTGTCGGCGGCCCCTCGATGGGGCGTGTCGCAAGCCCCGATACCGAGGTCATCACCAAGACCACCAAGGGCCTGCTCGTGCTCCCCTCGGATATCCCCGCCGTTGCGACCAAGATCGCCTCGATCGACGTGCAGAAGCGCCGCGCCTCGAGCGCCTGCTGTCAGTGCACCCGGTGCACCGATATGTGCCCCCGGTATCTTCTCGGCTATCCGCTCGAGCCGCACCGCATGGTGCGCTCGGCCACCTCGGTCGAGGAGGTAGACCCCGCGCTCTATACCGCGGCCTCGCTCTGCTGCGGCTGTGGCATCTGCGAGATCGCCGCCTGCTGTCAGGACATCTCGCCGCGCGCCGTGATCTATGAGATGAAGCGCAAGCTCGCCGAGCGCCGCCTCCGCTTCGACCCGAAGGGGGTGACGGTCGAGCCGAGCGCGATGCGCTCCTACCGCCAGATGCCGATCCCACGCTGGAAGGCGCTCCTCGGCATCACCCCCTACGACCGCCGTCAGAACTTTACCGAGGGGCTCCCCTCGCCGTCGGTCGTTGAGATCTTGACCTCTCAGCATATCGGCGCCCCCTCGCTCCCCACAGTCAAGGTGGGGGACAGCGTGCGCCGCGGCGAGAAGATCGCCGATGCCGCCGAGGGGCTGTCGGTACCGCAGTTCGCCTCGATCGACGGTACCGTTACCTACGTTGACGCAAAGAAGATTATAATAGAAAAGAGATAAGCTATGATTCGCGCTGTTGGAGTCATTGAACTGAAAAGCATTGCGAAGGGTGTGGAGGCCGCCGATGCCGCTCTCAAGAGCGCCGGCATCACGCTGGTGTCCGCTCACCCCGCCTGCCCCGGTAAATTTGAGATCATCCTGACCGGTGCGATCGCCGATGTCACCGCCGCTGTCGATCACGTCAGCGGTTGCTTTGGCACCGTGATCGTCGATTCCTCGGTCATGGGCCGCATTGACGAGCGCGTGATCTCGGCCCTCTTCGGCACCCAGAGTGCCAAAAAGGAGGGGAGCCTCGGCATCATCGAGACCTTCTCGGCTGCCTCGGCCATCAAGGCCGCCGACCTCGCCGTCAAGACGGCGCGTGTTGAGATCTACGACCTGCGCGTCTCGCGCGGGATGGGCGGCAAGGGCATCGTGATGGTGACGGGGGATGTCGGTGACGTGACCGCCGCCGTGGAGGCCGGCGCCCGCTACGCCGAGGAGCACGGGCTCTTTGCCAATAAGTCGCTGATCCCCGCTCCCCATGCCGAGCTTTGGGAGCAGCTGTAAGGAGGCACCATGAGCGATATTCCGATGACCGATAAGATGCGCATTATCCAGGAGCTGGTTCCCGGTAAGCAGATCACCCTGGCGCATATCATCGCCAACCCCGACGAGATCCTCTATGAGAAGCTCGGCCTCGACCCGAAGCAGAACCGCTTCCGCTCGGCGATTGGTGTCCTGACCGTCTCTCCCTGCGAGAGCGCCGTCATTGCGGCCGACCTCGCCATGAAGGCCTCGGGCGGTATGGTCGAGTTTGTCGACCGCTTTACCGGCACCCTGATCGTGACCGGCACCGTCTCGGAGGTCGAGAGCGCGATCAGCGCCGTCTGCACCTACTTTGAGGGGACGCTCGGCTACGCCGTCTGCCCCCTGACGAGGACATGAGGAAGCTGATCCTCATTGGCCGTGTGGCCGCCGGGAAGACCACGCTCCGTCAGGCGCTGATGGGCGAGACCCCCCATTATTACAAGACCCAGTACATCCAGTACACCGACGTTATCATTGATACCCCCGGCGAATACACCGAGCTCCGAAACCTCTCGGGTCCTCTCGCGCTCTATGCGTACGAGGCCGATGTTGTCGGGCTCGTGCTTTCTGCCGACGAGCCCTATTCCATCTTCAATCCGAACCTTGCCTCGATCGTCAACCGCGAGGTCATCGGACTTGTCACGGGCATCGACAAGCCGCGCGCGAATGTCGAGCGCGCCACCCGCTGGCTGAAGCTTGCAGGCTGCCGCCACGTCTTCCCCGTCAGCTCCTATACGCGCGAGGGGATCGACGCACTGTTAGATTACCTTTCCGAAGAAGAACCAAAGTAAAGGAGAGTACCTATGGGAAAAACCAAAGTGATCGCCTTCGCCAACAACAAGGGCGGGAGCGGCAAATCCACCACCTGCTCGAACGTCGGCTACGCCATGACGCTCGAGGGGAAGCGCGTCCTTCTCATCGACGGCGATATGCAGATGAACCTGACCCTCTCCTTCTTCCCCGAGGATCGGGCGCTCGAGATCGCCAAGAGCAAAAAGAATCTCTACCACGCCCTCCGCGCCGAGGAGGATCTTAGCGAGTACATCATCCCGACCGCCTATACCGGCCTCGATATCGTCCCCTCGACTACGCTGATGAGCTCGATCGAGTACGACCTCTTCACCAAGTGGGAGAGAGAGCAGATCCTCTCACGCTGCCTCGAAAAGGTCATTGCCTCGGAGAGCTACGACTATATCCTGATCGACTCGCCCCCGACGCTCGGCGGCTGGGTCATGAACATCATGTGCGCCTCCGACCTTTTGCTCATCCCCCTCGAGGCCTCGCCCTGGGGTCTTTTCGGCCTCGCGAATATGTTCAACTTCTATTCGCAGGCAAAAAAGATCGCCAAAAGCATCGATCTTCTCGGCGTTGTGATTACAAAGGCCGATGAGAGGAAAAACTATTTCAAGGAAACCACCAAAACGCTTTCCGAGCTTGGCAACGTCTACGTCTTCGAGAACTATATCCGCGTGGACAGCGCCGTCGAATGGGCGCAGGACAACAGCATGCCCGTCCTCGCCTATAAGAAGAACAGCCGTAGCGCCAAGGAATATTTAGAGCTTACAAAGGAGATCATCAGAAATGCCGATCGGTAAGAACAGCATCAGCCGCGTCGCCGAGGGGATCGAAAGCCCCAACGCCGCCCCCATGAACGTCGTAGAGACCCCCGCCGAGGTGACCGTTGAGGTCGAAAAGACGATCGTCGAATCGACCGCCGCCGCCACCCCCGAGAAGGGCGAGGCCACCACCGCCACCGAGATCGAGAAGACGATCGTTGAGTCGACGGCGAAGAAGCCCGCCGCCAAAAAGCCCGCCGCCAAAAAGCCCGTGAAGAAGGCTGCCGCCAAGAAGGCAGCACCGAAGGCGGCCAAAAAGGAAGAGAAGGCCCCCGCCGCCGAGGAGGCCAAGGCCCCCGAGCTCATCGGCCAGGCCGTCGCCGCCCCCGCCCCCAAGAAGCGCGGCCGCAAGCCCGGCTCGAAGAATAAGCCGAAGGCCGCCGCC
>JAZSGE010000071.1:0-22059 GCA_045532575.1 Eubacteriales bacterium
TAACACTACAACAGCCAAAGCGACAATGCCAATGACAATCTTTGAAAGATGTTCAGTCACTGCATCATGCAAAAATCGACCAAGAAGTTGACCGACCTCCCGGCGCCGATCTCGCCGCTCTGCTCGGCGTTCCACCTTTTCTCTTTTTTTCTTGTTCTTTTGGTATGCTTGTACGGCATCATCTGTTGATTTTTTTACCTTTTCGTACAGCGCCTTGATTTTAGGAAAATCCGGATCATCTTGTAGGATGAACTCAGCTTTTTGATAGCAAAGTTCTATTTTTGCAAGCCAAGCATCCGAAATATCCTCCTCATCCATATGCGAAGCATAGAACTCGGCATCAAAATTCGATTGCGCTAAAAGTAAGAACTCAAATATGTCTTCTTTTGTGTTGGGTATAGGAAAAGTGCGTATGAGTCGAATAATATCGGCCGTCAAGGTAGCAACAGAAATACTGTGATACAATTCTCGAATCGAGTGTACCGTGCTCACCCCACGAATCTCCTTTTTACAAGTGGGACAAGTCGTTGCAAAAGAATTCAAAAATTCGCCACAATGTGGGCATTTGTGTATTTCACCGTCAAAAACGGTTTTCCTTTCGGTATTAGAAGAGTTTTGCGATATCGATGCTCCACAATTACCGCAAAACCTCGCGCTCTCAGCTACTTGCTGGCCACAATTAGTGCAAAAAGCCATAATACCTCCTAATGAATAGAAATAACGCAAAACAAAAAAGTGCGGCTACCGAAGTAAACCGCACCAAAAACGCAAACTCCGATAGTCGCCAAACTAATCCAAGATAAAGATAAGAAACTTCCTATCCAAAGCTCGATGGAATCTGCATTTTTAACAAATTCAAAAAACTTTGGACGGCAAAAACAGCATAATTCCGCTTGGAAATTACACTCACTTTATCTTGTGAAATTAGTTTGGCGACTATATTATATCACCTTCTTGCGAAAAAAACAAGTGTAATACACAAAACGAAGGAAAGAACGCCCTTCGCGGTGGCTCCGGTGAATATGGCGCAAAGCGCCATCTTGCCTCGCCTTGCCGACCGCGAGCAAGCTACCGCCGGGCCGAGGGGAATCGGTCTCACCGCGGCCTCAGAAAAGCCGAGTGGATTTCGGCTTTTCTCCGCGGCTCGGTCAGTCGCGGCTCTGAACGCTCTGCGTTCATTCACTACCGCTCCCCTTCGATTCCCCTCGGGTCCACATACTATCAAAAAACAAAAAACCACCATATAGGTGGTTTTTTGCTTTTTGGTGGACCCGAGGGGAATCGAACCCCTGTCCGAAAACCTCTTGACACAACTTTCTTCGCGGACAGTCGGTTATTTAAATTCCCTCCCCTAAGCGTCAGCCGACAGACTCCCAAGGGAGGTAGCCCTTTGATGCATGACCGGCTCAAGGGCGAAAGGCCGATGCACGTTTACCACTGATTTGACGCCCCGGACAGGTCGTGGTCCTCCTGCCAAGGACGGGCGGCTAAAGAGCCGCGGCACTGCAATTAAGCAGCCAGAGCAACAGTTCTGTTGTCGTTTATTGTTTAAAGGTTGAGCAGTTTTACGGGATTACTCAGCCCGCCGCGCTTATCATGCCTCAAAATCCCCGTCGAAACCATTACGGGCCCATGAAAACAACAACCGTTACTCCCTGACCTTCTCCTTCATCGCGCGCTCCATCTCACGCCTGGCATCGCGCCCCGCAATATCCTCGCGCTTATCGTAATTGTGCTTACCCTTGCACAGCCCGATCTCCATTTTCACGTGCGAGCCGGAAAAATAAAGCGACAGCGGGATGAGCGTGTAGCCGTCACGCGACACAAGCCCGAAGAGCTTCAAAATCTCGCGCTTATGCATCAGGAGCTTCTTGTCACGGAGCGGATCACGGTTGAAGATGTTCCCCTTCTCATAAGGGGAAATGTGCACACCGCACGCAAAGATCTCGCCGTCCCTCACGGTACAGTAGGAATCCTTGAGATTCACCGTGCCCGCCCTGAGCGACTTGACCTCGGTACCGAAAAGAGAGATCCCCGCCTCATAGGTCTCGATCACGAAATAATCGTGCCGTGCCTTGCGGTTATAAGCAATTTCCTTGCCCTTTTGTCCTTTTTCCGCCATCGGGGGTGCCTCCTTTCTGAGTGTTGCCCATACAGTATACCATACCGCCGCCCGTTTTGCAAGTAGAAAAATGGTGAATTTGCCGGAATGGCAAAATCGCCGCTCTCTTACTCTCTCTGATAGATGTGCCCGATCTCGGCAAAATAGAGCGTGTGATACCCGCCCTTATCGTAAAACGTGTGCACACCCTCGTCGAGGAGCTCCTCTCTTTGCATCGCATGGGCATAGCATTTCCTCGCCGTGATCACAAGCCTCGCCTCGCGGTAGCCGGGACCGCCGTCCGCCATGCGGATCGGTGTGATCCCCACCGCACGGCACTTATCCCCGTCGCGCCCCGAATGCGTACCGCAAAAGGTCAACACCTCCGCCATCTCACACGGGAAGGCGGAAAGCGACACGCGCCACCCCTCCTCGGCAAAGCCGAAGGTATACCGCTCGGGGCGGATGCCGTAAAAGACCACGGGCCGCCCCCAAAAAACACCGAGACCGCCCCAGCCGACCGTCATCGCGTTGGTCTTCCCTGTCACATCCTCCGCCGTAAGCAGCAGCTTATCTTTCTGAAAGAGCCGCACCGTCGCCACCGAATACTCCTCTGTCGGGATCTCACAAAATGCCATAGCGCCTCACTTTCCACGGCCGCCGAATACCCCCTCAAGAAGCTCGAGTGTCTTGAATTTCAAGCGATATCCCCCCTCGCTCCCCGTAATGACCTTGTATTCCTCGGGGGAAAGCCCGACCGCGAGGGCATCGTCCTCGGGGGCATTCTCAAGGGCCATATCAAGACAAAGGGGCGGAAACAGCACGCACCACCAGTTGGCCCCCTCCCCCTCGCCGATCACCACACGGAGTGAGCGATAGCTCCCTGCCGGGAAAACGTACTCACCGTAATCCCTTGTCGGGTACTCCTCGTTGCCGTATTCTACCCTAACAGTATATGCATACCCCGCCTCCGTGACAGTCCTTTGCGCCGTGGCCTCCATATCGCGGCACAGAGAAAGCACACGCTCCTCCGCTGCCCCGATCTCCCCGGCTTCCTTGAGACGCCCCGCATACTCCTTAAGGATCGCATCGCGGACGCGGAGCTTCAGCGCCTGATCCTCCTCGCTGTCCGAGGCCGCCAGCACGTGCAAGCGTATGACATCGTCATAAATAGCCTCCTCTCCACTCGTCGGCACCGCCGCCACAATAAGCACCGCAAGGAGCAGCGCCCCTACGTAAATAACAATCCGTTTCATACTCTCTCCTTTCTTCGTGCAGCGATTATGCCCGAAAGCCGCGGCGTTTATACATGGGATAAAGAAAAGAGGTGCATCTGCACCTCTTTTTCTTTATCTGATACCGTATTTTTCGATGATATAATCCATATCCTTGTCGCCTCTGCCCGAGAGGTTGATGAGGATCGAGCCATGGCTCATCGTCTTCGCAAGCTTCATGGCGTACGCCACCGCGTGCGAGCTCTCGATCGCGGGAATGATCCCCTCAAGGCGCGAGAGCTTGAAGAAGGCATCCACCGTCTCCTCGTCGTCCACAACGTCATACTTCACGCGGCCAAGATCGTGCAAAAAGGCGTGCTCGGGGCCCGAGGACGGGTAATCGAGACCGCTCGCCACCGAATACACAGGGGCAGGCTCGCCATCGTCATCCTTCAGCATAATGCTGTTGAAGCCGTGCATAATGCCCTCGGTGCCGTACTTCAGGCTCGCGGCGTGATCGCCGAGCGCAGGCCCTCTGCCGAGAGGCTCAACGCCATAGATGTCCACAGGATCGTTGAGGAAGCCCGAGAAAATGCCCATCGCATTCGAGCCGCCGCCAACGCAGGCGACAACAGCATCCGGGAGCTCGCCCGTCATACCGACAAACTGCTCTCTCGCCTCGATACCGACAACGCTCTGGAAATCGCGCACCATCATCGGGAAGGGGTGCGGCCCAAGGACCGAGCCGATGCAGTAGATCGCATCCTTATACTCTCTTGCGTACGCATCAAACGCGGCATCCACCGCCTCCTTCAGCGTCTGCAGCCCCTCCTTGACCTCAACGACATTCGCGCCGAGGATCTTCATGCGCGCCACGTTCGGCGCCTGCTTGGCAATATCGACCGAGCCCATGTAAATGTCGCACTCAAGGCCGAAGTAGGCCGCCGCCGTGGCAAGCGCCACACCGTGCTGACCGGCGCCCGTCTCGGCAATGACCTTTTTCTTTCCCATATACTTGGCAAGGAGGGCCTCGCCCATGCAGTGATTCAGCTTGTGCGCTCCCGTGTGGTTCAGATCCTCGCGCTTGACATACAGCTGGACGTTCCCAAGCGTCGAGGACAGGCGCTCAAGATACGAGATCGGCGTCGGGCGCCCCTGGAACTCACGGCGGATCTTGCGGAGCTCGCCAATGAACTTCGAGGACTTGCAGATCGTGAAATACGCCTCGGTGATCTCGGCCATTGCCTTTTTCAGATTGTCGGCAATGTACGCGCCGCCATACTTCCCAAAATACCCGTCGGCATCGGGATAATTCTTCAGATACGTGTCAAAATCAACGCCATTGAAATTCATAATATCTTCCTCCGAAATTTGGATTTTCACTGTTGCCGGAAAACAAAAAACGCCCCGACAGAATACTGTCAAGGACGAATAAGCTATCCGCGGTGCCACCTTGCTTCACGGCGATGCCGTGCACTTTTCCGGTACTATCATACCTATGACAGCTGACGTGTGTCTTACGTCGCAGAATACTCGGCAAATGCCTTTGACTGCGCCCTCCGCGGTCCATTTGATGGCAGGTGTCATGCCCGCATCCCAGCCTCGCGAGCTCTCTGTGAAGTCCTTTGCCACCGTTATCTCCGCATCAACGGTTTATGTAAAAAGTATAGCATTCCGGCAAAGCTTTGTCAATAGCTTTTTCAAAATTTCAAAAAGAAAGGGATGCCCCATCGGGCATCCCCCTCATGCTTCCTTATCCTTCGCGCTTTGCGCGCGGTACTCTCCGGGTGTCGTGTGCATGATCCGCTTGAAGATGGAATAAAAGGATTTCGTATCTCCAAAGCCACAGGACGTCGCAATATCCACCACCGTCCTGTCGGTGTCGCGCAAAAGGCGGCATGCCTCCTCAACGCGCAGATTCTGCAAAAACGCATTGACGGGGAGCCTCGTAGCCTCGCGGAAGATACGATTGAAATAATCCTTGCTGAGGAAGATCCTGGTAGCAAGCTCGTCAAGCGTGATATGCGTGTGAAAGCTCTCGCGCAGATACGCCACCGCCGCCTCCACCGATTCCTTCTGCCGCGGCGATATCTTGCCGCTGACCGAGGACTCGAGCTTGCGGAAGAGCTTGATGATCAGCTCGATGATGTACGCGCGGACAAGCTCGCAATATCCCTTCTCCTGCCCCGTATATTCGAGATAGATCTTGTGGAACAGCTCACCAAAGCGCCCGTAGCTCGAGCCGGCCAGATGCAGATCCGGCCCGATGGCCTCCTCCTCGGGAAAGAGCGAATAAAAGAGAAAGGAGGAGCACATCTCATTGAAATCGCTCGCGCGGATGAGCGAGGTATCGAGGAAATCGGGCGTAAACATCAGGTCATAGGCCTGAAAGGGCTCGTCCGACTCCACCTCGTGGAAGGCGTGCGGCGTATCGGTATTGATCACCACCACGTCTCCGCGAGAGACGGTGTAGGAGCCCACCGCCGTCTCATGGACGGCGGCCCCCGAGATCACGTACACGATCTCAATAAACTCATGCTTATGCAGGATCCCGACAAACTCGGGAAAATCGGTAGACAGATGAATATAGACGGGCTCCCCACGGCGGAAGGTGTTCTCCGCCGTAAAGATCGGCACGCCGTTTTCATCGTATCGGTCCGGTCGGTTCATAGCGTGTCAGCAGTCGATCTCAAACAGCTTGCGCGGGTAATCGGTGAGATTCTCGGCACCGTCACGCTTGACGCACACCACGTCCTCCATGCGGAGGCCGGTCTCGGTCTTGGCCGAGCCTAAGAAGATATCGACACAGAAGGTCATATTCTCCTCGAGCAGGTAATCCGAGGTCGTCTCGATCCAGGGCGCCTCGCCCTCCATCGTGCCGTTGCCGTGGCAGGGCCCGTACAGCAGCCAATCGCCGTAGCCCATCTTCGCCACGTTCTCAATGTGGAACTTCGCCACATCGGCAGCCGGCGTCCCCGCCTTCAGCATCGCAATGACGTCCGCCTGCGCCTTATAGCCCACCTCGATCAGCTCGCGCTGCTCAGGCGTCGCCTTACCGAAGACCACAGGACGGCCGATCGAGGAGGCATACCCATCCACACGCGCGCCGATCTGGAGGAAGGTCATATCCCCCTTCTCGATCGCCTTGTTGCGGGGGCGGCTGATCGCCTGGTTCGACCCCTTGCCGGTCAGCACCCACAGGGGATAGGACTCACGCTCGGCGCCGAGCTCGTGCATCTTACCGAGGGCAAGACCGACCACCTGCTGCTCGGTCATCCCAACCTTGATGTTCTCAAGAACATAGTCAAAGGTCTTATGCGTAATATCGGCGGCCGCTCTCATGCAGGCCAGCTCGTTTTCGGTCTTGATCATGCGGATCTTGTTGACGATCTCATCCGCCTTCTCGATCTTGACGTCGCCATAGACCTTAAGGGCCTCGGCCAGCGCCTCATAAACACCGATCGTCATGAGCGGGAGCCCCGCCACACCAAAGCGACGGACGGGCTTATTCCCGAGGAGCTCGGTGAACACGGTGTTGAAGGTGTCGAGCTTCTTGCCGGGATACTCGGGCTCGGAGGACTCGCGGAAGGCCTTGAGCAGGCGGATCTCATCGATCTTCGAGCGGTCGGCCGCATAAGTGTAGCTCTCGGGCCCGATCAGGAGGAGGGGCTCGCCCTCGGCGGGGATCAGAACACCGGCAGTCTCAAAGGACGGCCAGTAGGCCGAAAAATAGCGGACATACTGCGGCTCGGCCTCGTTACCGTACGACAGCAGAAGGTCATACCCCTCCGCCTTCATCGCGGCCTGCACCTTGCTTACACGTTCCTTATACTCATAGAGAGGGATCGAGGGAATGTTCAACATATCAATTTTCCTTTCCTAACAACCAGTTGGCGGGATTTTCTACAAGAAGCGTGCGGATCTCATCGGCCGTAATGCCCTCGTCCTCCATCATCGGGACGATGTTGGTGAGCACGTGGTCGTAGCCCCAGCCGCCGTACTTGTGCATCAGATTTTTGAGGCACAGGTCGCAGGAGAGCAGGACCTGGCTAAGATACCCGTCATCGATCATCTTTTTCAGGAATTTCACACGGTCGGTGTCATGCACAAAGCACCCGTAGCCCGAGTTGCGCACCTCGCGGCGGATGTAATACTCCTTGCCGAAGTTGTCAAACTCGACATACACGCCCTTTTTGAGGAGCGCCCATACGTAATCCTCGCGGTCCTCGACATCAATATGGCTGATGCAGATACGGTCGGGCGCCACCCCTGCCTCAAGCAGGATGTCCGCCGCCTCGAGGCCGTTCGTCGTCCACGGATTGATGTGTACGTTGATAGCAACGCCCGTGTCCTTCTGCGCCAGCGCGGCGGCACGCAGAACGCGGCGTTCCTTGTCGTCGAAGATCTCGCTGATGCCGATCTCCCCGATGTAGCCGGCACAGATATCGGTGCCGTCCACCCCCTCGGTCAGCTCCTTGACCATCAGATCCGCGATCTCGCGGTCGGTCATCGAGTCGAGCGCCTTCGGGTGGGTCTCCCCAACGTAAAAGCCGGTGCCCATAATGATGTTCAGCCCGGTCTTCTCCGAAATACGACGGAGAGCCCTCGCATCGCGTCCGATACCGGGGAGCGAGGCATCCACCACCGTGTCACCGCCCGCATCACGGAAGCGGGCCAGCTCCTCGGCCTGCACCTCCTCGTCATCCAGGCGAAGATTGTCCTTAAGAGCATAGCAATCGCGGCTCAGAATGCCGAGATTCCACATTTCGACCTTCTGCGTGGCAGGATCCTCGATCCCGGGAACGGGAAGCTCCTGATAAAACGCCGTCAGGTCAAGAAGCACGTGCTCGTGCGTCGTTACGGTGCCGAGCTGCTCACGCCCAAGCTCACCGCATACCGATCTTACCTTCATATTGACTCCTTTATTTTCCCTCGGCCATCAGTGCCATGTACGCCATATTGGACTGCTGAACGTCCAACCGCCCGTACTGCACGATCACGCCGACGTCGCTTTTGATCTGCATGGAATACTGTACCCCCACCCCGATCTCAAGACCGCCAAGAACCTCGCTCTCATGGCTCTTGAAGCACCGGATGCGCTTGGCAGGCACAAGATACGGGATATTCTCCACAGGATCGCGGTCCTCGAAGAAGACGCTGATGAGAACGTGCGCATCCTTCGGGTTGGGGTTTAAGATCATAATGCTCTCATGTCCCTCGTAGACCGCCTGGGGATCGGGGGTCGGAGCGGGACGGTAGCCGTCCACGATATACCATTGCTTTTTACCGCTCATATCGGCTCCTTAGCGGACGATGACCTCGTCCTTATGCTCCTCGATCCAGTTGCGCATAAATTCCACGCACTCAATGCCGAGGTCGGCAATGCAGTTCGAGCATACAATGATGCCGTCGATCTTGCCCTCGTGGATCAGGCGGAGGTAAAGATCGGTCTGGAACTTCATCTGCTCAAGCGTCAGGGGGCAATGCTCACCGTAGTTCCACATATAGCAGCCGGCCATAATGCGGACGTTCGGCGCCATCTCGCGGATGCGCTCGATGTTGCGCTCGGCGCGCTCCAGCTGGCTTCCCTTCCAGGTCCAGAAGGAGACAACGTCAAAGGTTCTGAGATAGTCCTCGATATGCTCGATGGTATCAAGCTTATCCTCGTAGCAGACCACCCACATATCGAGATGGCGGCCGGCCTCGTCACACATTCTCTCCTTGATCTTCTGAAGACGCTCGGGCGTGTAATGCGCAATGCGCTTCGGAGCAAAGAAGTCGTCAAAGACGCCACCCGTGATATTCGGGAACATCTTGGCCTGGCGGATGACCTCATCGGTGTCACCCCATTCGGTAATAGGCTCACCGCCGGCACCGAGCAGCGACCACACGACCTGCTTCGCAGGACGCATGGCGATCGATTCCTGATCATAGGGAGGCATCGGATGCCCCATCATACGCACACGGCAGATGTTGGGGATATTGAAGTACATCAGTCCTTCGACCGCCGTCATTCTCGAGTGCCCGGGGAGGTTGTAGGTGTTATTCTGCTCCCAATGGACATCGGGCGACTGCCCCCAGAGCCAAAGTCTTTTGTGAAGTGTGGACATAAGAACTCTCCTTACATAGCACCTTTGCGGTGTTTTTTGATTGCAGCTTCAGTATACTATATCTAATTCCTATAAACTATCGGTAATGACGCCGTTTTTTTGGTAAAAACCGACACATTTATATTTTACAATAGGAACGCACATTTTTCAAGCCCCTTCGCTTGACAAAGAGAAGAAAATCACATACAATAAAGAAAAACAGGAAGGAGATGCCACGTTCATGCGCAACCGCAAAACGACCGAGGAGAAATTCCGTCTTATCAGCCATATCCTGACCGCCGCCTTTGCGCTCACCTATCTCTTGCTTCTGCTCCTCGCCTATATCTCCTGCCACGCTTACCTGGATTCCTTTTGGTTACTTCTCCGTATTCTCCTCTTCTCTGCCATCCCCTTTCTTGCCGTCACAGCGCTCCGCTATCTCATCGCCCTTCCACGGCCATCGCGCGCCGACGGCGAGGTGCAAAAAAAGAGCCACTCCTTCCCGAGCCGCCACGCCTATTCCGCCTTTTTCATCGCAACCCTCGCCTTTGCCTTTAGCCAACGCGCGATCCTTGTCCTCTACCCAATGGCGATCCTGCTGTCGGTATCAAGGGTCCTCGCGGGCTTCCATTATCCGAGGGACGTTATCGCCGGCGCCGGCCTCGGTGTCGTTTTCGGGATCCTCGCCATCCTCCTGATATAAAAAGCGCATTCTCTTGCCGAGAATGCGCTTTTTATATTCAAATTTAAAGGGCGGTAACATCGGCCTCGGATATCATCGAAAATCCGGCGCGCGTAAGCGCGGCCTCGGCAAGCTCATCCTCCTCAACGCGGAGAACGACGTACGCCTCCTTCTCGGTTCTGGCCATGAATGCATACAAATATTCCACATTGATATTGGCCTTATCGAGCACACTAAGCGCCTCGGTCAGCTTCCCGGGCTCATCGGCGATCTTCACACCGACAACGTCGATCACCTTAATAAGGTATCCCTCATCAGCAAGCACGCGCTCGGCTGTTGCTTCATCGTTAACAATGAGGCGCAGGATCCCGAATTCCTCGGTCTCCGCGATCGAGAGAGCGCGAAGATTGATACCGTTTTTGGAGAGGATATCGGTCACCGAAGCCACCGTTCCTTTTTTATTCTGTACAAAAACCGTTAATTGCTTGATTGCCATCTCTCTTCTCCTTTCTTACACCAGCTTGCGCTTATCGACCACGCGCACGGCCTTGCCTTCGCTTCTCGCAATCGTCTTGGGCGGCACAAGATGCACCGCAGGATTGATGCCGAGCATGGTCTTCATGGCGGCCGCCAGAGCCTTCTCCTTGGCCATCACCTCGCCCACCTTGTCGGTGAACATTTCGGGCGGGATCTCCACGTTAACATCAAAGGTGTCGTTGTTCTTGACTCGGTCAACCACGATCTGGTAGTTCGGCTGATAGCCCTCGCTGAGGAGCACCGTCTCGATCTGACTCGGGAAGACGTTCACGCCACGGATGATAAGCATGTCATCGGTTCTACCCATCGGCTTAGCCATCTTGATGAGGGTACGGCCGCAGGAGCACTTCTTGCGCGAAAGCACGCAGATATCGCGCGTACGGTAACGCAGGAGCGGGAACGCCTCCTTATCAAGCGAGGTGAAGACAAGCTCACCGCGGCTCCCCTCGGGAAGGACCTCGCCCGTGTCGGGATCAATGATCTCGGCCAGGAAGTGGTCCTCGTTGATGTGCATACCCGACTGCTCACTGCACTCAAACGCAACACCGGGGCCGCTCGTCTCGGTAAGGCCGTAAATATCGTACGCCTTGATCCCGAGGCTCTCCTCGATCCCGTGGCGCATTTCCTCGGTCCAGGGCTCAGCACCGAAGATGCCCGCCTTCAGGGGAATATCCTCGGGCTTATAGCCCATCTCCTTGAGGCTTTCGCCGATATACGCCGCATACGAGGGAGTGCAGCAAAGGATGGTGGCACTAAGATCGGTCATGAATTGGATCTGTCGCTCGGTATTGCCCGAGGACATCGGCAGGGTCAGGCACCCCACCTTGTGCGAGCCGCCGTTCAAGCCGGGGCCGCCCGTAAACAGGCCGTAGCCATAGGCGACCTGGCACACGTCCTTCTTGGTGCCGCCCACCGCCGTAATGGCGCGTGCACAGCAATCCTCCCAAAGGTCAACGTCGTGCTGGGTGTAGAAGGCGACCACGCGGCGCCCGGTCGTTCCCGAGGTCGACTGGATGCGCACACAGTCCTCAAGGGGCTTGGCAAGAAGCCCGTAGGGATAGGCCTCTCGCAGATCGGCCTTCGAGAGGAACGGGAGCTTATAGAGGTCCTCGATCCCGTGGATATCATCGGGGCTGACCCCCTTCTTATCCATCATATCGCGGTAGTAAGGCACATTCTCGTACACGTGCTTTACCTGCTTGACGAGCTTCTCCGATTGAAGGCGCTTCATGTCCTCAAGCGGCATAGTCTCAATTTCTTTTTGGAAGTAGTTCTCTGCCATGGTATTTTGTCCTTTCTTTGATTTCGAGCGCGGCTCCGGGGTCCTTCGGAAGAAAGAAAACAAAAAGTCCTCTGCCTTCCGAAAGGAATACAGAGGACGAGAAAGTATCCCGTGGTACCACCTCAGTTTACCGTCATCTCGCGATCACGGCCTTATCGGGTACTGCCATACCCTTGTTCTGTGACGGGAACACCCGTTGCATCCTACTAAAGATCTCTCTCATTCAGTGCACTGCTAACAGAAGGAATTCGTGAAGGACGTCCCCCATTGCCTCGCACCGACCGGCAACTCTCTTCGGGTTCTTTCCAACCTACTGGTTTCTGCTCTCCGCATTTGATATGAATAGTATATCACGTTGCTTTGCTAAAGTCAATGGGGTCTTTCGGATTTTTTTGATTTTTTATCCTCACACAGCCTTTATTTATTCTTCATTGTAGCAGGCAAAGATCTCCGCCGTGTGCTCCTCCTCTGCCTTGCTGTTCTTCGTGAGAAGGCTGACGAGAGGGACCACGATCACGGAAACGGCCATCGCCGCAACTCCCATCTCGGGGGACTTCGAGGCCGCCGCACCAAAGCCCGAGATCAGAGAGATCACAAGGGTGGCACCGCCAACCGTCAGAAGTCCGGCGATAATACCGGCGTACGCCCCGATCCTCGTGATCCGCTTTGAAAAGAGCCCCCAGATATACGGACCGATGAAGCAGCCCGACACGATCCCCCAGGAGAAGGACATCAGGCTGACAATGATCGGGATGTTCTGCGTCGCAAAAATAAACGAGCAGGCCACAAAGGCAAGGCACAGGATTCTCGTAAGGAGCATCTGCTTCTTGGCGGGGATCTCCTTCTTGCTGACCGCAGGGATCAGGTCAACCGCCACCGCCGAGGCCGACGTCAGGACGACCGCCTCCAGCGTCGACATCGAGGCCGACAGCAAAAGGATCATAATGATCGCAAGCAGGAGGATCCCGAGTGTTCCGCCGCCAAGGACCTCCATGAGAACCGCCGGGATGATCGAGTCGATCCCCCCCTCGGGGAGCTTCCCGCCAAGGATGAGGCGTGACGTGCTCCCGAGCAGGTAGGCACCGCAGCCGATAATAAGGCAGAAGGCCGTGGAAACGATGGTACCGCGCTTGATGGCCGCTGTATCCTTGATGGCATAAAATTTCCCGATCATCTGCGGCAGGCCCCACGTACCAAAGCTTGTAAGCATAATATTGAAGCACAGGAACTTAAAGGCCGAGCCGCCAAAGATATTGGTCAGCTGTGCACCCGTCGTGGGATTGGGGTCACCGGGGAGCGACTCAAAGGCCTTGAGATTGTCGATAAAGCCAAAAACACCGCCAACCGAATCATGCGAGAGCACGGCGATCACAAGGCAAACGACACCGACGATCATAATGATCCCTTGAACGAGGTCGGTATATGCTGTAGCAATATATCCGCCGGCCACAAGGTAGATTGCCGTCAGACACGCGATGATCAGCATCCAGACCCAGGTCTCGACCCCCGGGAACACGGCGCCAAAGAGCGATCCGAGCCCCTTGTAAACAGCAGCCGAGTACGGAACAAGGAAAATAAAGATGATCGCCGCCGCGAGGATCTTCATTCCCTTCGATGCATATCTCTTCTCAAAGTAATCGGGCATCGTTTTGGCGTTCAGCTTCTTCGTCATCTTCCGCGTTCTGTTCGCAAACAAAAGCCAGGAAAGCAGGCACCCAAGGACCGCATTTCCGATACCGATCCAGATGGCACCGATCCCGATGTTCCATCCGTGCTGTCCCGCATAGCCAACAAAAACCACCGCCGAAAAGTAGGTCGTACCGTACGCAAAGGCCGTCGCCCATCCGCCGATCCTGCGTCCGCCGATGAGAAATCCGTCCAGCGTTTTTGATTTGCCGAAGCTGATACAGCCGATCAGCGCCATCGCCACGGCATATACGCCAAGCGCGACGATAGTAAAGATTTGTGCCTTATCCATGTTGCTTCCTCCCGGGGTCTTCCCCGAAATTTCAAAGAAATTCCGCAAAAGACTTGCTTTTCATATGCTCTTATTATATAATGCATCATAGCATCGGTCAAGTGAATGCTTTTGATGATAACCATCAATATTTTCGATCAAGGGGTCTTGTATGGAATTACGCAATCTGATTACCTTTATTCATGTCGCTGAGCTTGGGAGCTTTACAAAAGCCGCCGAACAGCTCGGCTATTCGCAATCGACCATCTCCTTTCAGATCAAGCAGCTCGAGGAGGAGCTGGATTGTCTGCTTTTTGAGCGCATCAATCACACCATCACCTTGACCGAGCGTGGGCGGGAGCTCGTCTCCTATGCCCACGAGGTGCGCAAGCTAACGGAGGAATTTCGGGAAAGCCTTACCAGCGAGGAGGAGTGCCGCGGACACATCCATATTGTGACGCCCGACTCTGTGTGCGAGGAGATGATCTACTCGCATTACATCGATTTTCATCGGCAATATCCCTCGATCTCCATCAAATTCACAACCGCCGATACCGCAGTCATGTTTGAAATGCTCGACCGCAACGAGGCCGATGCCATCATCACGCTTGACAGCCACTCCTACCGTAAGGATTATATCATCGCCAAGGAGGAGCCTCTCTCCATGCATTTTGTCACAGGCAGAGGCTCGCGCTTTGTCGGTAAGCGGAATTTAAAGATGAAGGATATTTCCAAAGCCCCCTTTATCCTGACAGAATACGGGCAGGGCTACCGTCGGGTCTTCGACAAGGAGCTGGCCAAAAAATCCATTGATCTGACCCCCATTCTTGAGATCGGGCGGACCGATATCATTACCCGTGTCCTTGTCGGGAGCGACATGATCTCCTATCTTCCCGACTTTGTCACACAGCCCCTGATTGCGACAGGCGAGCTCTGCTACCTCGATGTCTCGGACATGAAGCTCGAGATCTGGAAGCAGCTGATCTATCACAAAAACAAATGGATGTCAAAAAGCCTGCGTGCCTTCATCGACTACATTAAAGAAAAGGAGTTTTCCAACAATTAACGGAAAAAGGATCTGCACCAAAGCGAGTGCAGATCCTTTTTGCTTTCTCGGTCAGTCCTCGAAGCAATCGCCGAATTCCTTACGGGCAAAGCCGAGGCGAGCGATATCACCGAGGATATCGTAATAGGAGACCTCGTCGGTCATCATCCAGGGCGCCGTCATAAAGCCGTGAATGTTCTTCATCTTGGCGGCCGCCAGCTGCGAAATGACCTGGCGGGTGTTCCCCGCTATGCTCCACGTTGTCGTGGTCGGTACCTGATCGTAGCCAAGCTCCTCAAGCTCAAAGAAGGCGCGGTAGCTGAAGGCGTGCTGGCCCTTTTCGCCGTTCTCCCCCGAGAGGGCCCAATAGTGCCAGTTGGACTGCAGGACCGACTTCGGCATCATCTTGGCAAAGCCCTCCTTGTGATGCCAATAGTAATCGGACCAGATCCAGGGGCGCGCATTCTCACGCTCACAGCACTCGACCATGTGATAGAAATCACGGAACCAGATCGGCTCGGCACGGATGACCGAATAGGCATACGCGGCCTGGTTGCTCGCGGCCTCCTCGTCCATACCGAGGTGGAAGTGGGTCGGCCCCTCAAAGATCTCCGAGACCTCGTGGATAAGATCGGAAATGACATCGTAATAGACCTTGGTCGACAGCATCCGCTCATATTCGCCGAGCCAGGCATCGTGCGACGAGGCAAAATTGAGCTTCGGCACAGGGTTGAGCCCGAGCGCGCGCAGGCGGCGTACCTCCTTGCGGAGCTCGTCGGGGGTCATCGCCCCGTTAACACCGATCTCGGGGTGACTGTCATAACGGATACCGTCGCCGATATCAATAAGGACGGTGTTGATCCCCATCTCCGGGAGCTTTTCGGTGATCTTATGAAAGACGTCAACGTCAAAGTACGCGTTATCGTTCCACATCGTACCGGTAGCCGGCGGAAAATACTTGTCATCGACCTGCGGCGGGGCCTCCTTGTCACGCCACATATTGGTGCCGAGGTGCAGAAGGGTTGCCCAGATCATTTCATTGCTTTTCATCGTGGTTCTCCTTGTTTTATAATAAATTCAGGAATTCAAAAACTATCAGAAGCAATCGCCAAAATGCTCACGGACATCGCCAACGCGTGCCGCATCACCGAGAATATCGTAATAGTTAATGGGGTAGGTCAGCATCCACGCCGCCGACATAAAGCCCTTGATACCCTTCATCTCGGCTCTTGCCAGATGCTCACCGATCTGCCAGGCATTGTTGTGCATCGCCCAGGTCGTCACCACAGGCACCTGATCAAAGCCAAGCTCCTCAAGCTCAAAGAAGGCACGATAGCGGTAGCCGTTGACTCCCTGATCGCCCTTCGGGCCCCTTAACGCCCAATAGTGACCGTTCGACTGCAGGACCGACTTCGGCATTTTTGTGGCAAACAGCTCCTTGTGGTTATAGAAGTAGTCCGACCACATCCAGGGGCGTGCATTTTCGCGCTCACAGCACTCCACCATATGATAAAAGTCACGCCACCAGGGCCCCTCGGCACGCACGACCGAGTAACCGTAGGCCGCTTGATTTTCCGCCGTCTCCTCGTCCATACCAAGGTGGAAGTGGGTCGGCCCCTCAAAGATCTCCGAGACCTCGTGAATAAGATCCGAGACAACGCCGCGGTAAACATCGGTCGAGAGCATCCGCTCGTACTGCCCGAGCCAGGCATCGTGAGACGAAGCAAAATTGAGCTTCGGCACGGGGTCAAGACCGAGCGCACGCAGGCGGCGCACCTCCTCGCGGAGCTCATCGGGGGTCAACGCCCCGTTGACACCGATCTCAGGATGGCTGTCGTAGCGAATACCGTCGCCAACATCGATAAGGACCGTGTTGATACCGAGCTCGGGGAGCTTTTCGGTAATCTTACGGAAGGTATCGCGGTCAAACCGCAGCTCGTCATCCCAATACACATTCGTGTACTTGGTTTTATGGAAATCATCCGGTCTCACCGGCGCATCCTTATCCTGCCACATGTTGGCACCGAGGTGCAAGAGGCAGGACCAGATCATTTCGTGTCCTTTCATGCCAATCTCCTTTCAGACAAATACATACTCACTCTTGCTCCCCGCAGGAACCGACAGTGTCCGCCCTTCCGGCGCAATTTCGGCAAAAAGCCCCTCGGGGAGAGTCACGCTGTAATGAACGCCATCCTTGCGGCGTTCCCAGGCTACCTCGATCCGTCCGGCGGCGGTATTGAGATGCCCACGAGCCCATGTCATCTGCTCAGGAAATACAGGGGCAAGCCGTAACTTTCCATACCCCCCCGCAAGAGGCGGCTGATCCAACCCCAGCAGGCGGAGATAGAAATGCCGCACAAGGCCACCGAACATCGGGTGATTGTGTGAGCGGCTGCCGTCAAAGTGCTCCCAGAGGGTCGTTGCGCCCTTTTCCTTCATGCCACGGAAGGAGAGCTCATGCTGAGAGGTGAGGAGAAGGAAGGCAGTATTCTCCTCCCCACGCTCAAGGAGGAGCCGTGTGAGAAGCTCAATACCGAAGATCCCGGCATCGTAGCGCCCGGCATTCCTCGCATACGAAACAAGGTTCGTAAAGGTGCGCGCATCACCAAGACCGATATCCACCGCGAAGGCATTGGCCGAGTGGATATTCCCGGCAAAATCCCCCGTGGCTTCATCGTAATACGCCGCAAGGAGCGCCGCCTTTTTCACCGCAATACGCTCAACAAGATACCGCGCCTCGTCCTCTTTTCCGAGAATTCTGGCAATATCAAGGACGGTCATCATCGACCTTACGTAGAAATAGGTATTGACAAAGGGTGCCGGCAGATGAATGTCATTCGCGCGCACACAACCGGGGATGGCCCACTCACCGAGGCACCAGGCCCCCTCCATGTCCGAGGTGACAAGATCTCCCTCGCTGTGCGCCTCCAAAAAATCAAAGTAATGCAGCATCTGCGGGAAAAGGCGCAAAAGCACGTCCTTATCGCCGTATTGACGGTAAAAATAATAGGGGACAAAAACGATGGCGCTTCCCCATCCTCCGGGACCGCCGCCCGCATCGTTGTAGGGGGCGGTATACTGCACGTGGCCGGTAATTCTATCCTGGCAATCGGAAATATCGTCGATCCACTTACGGTAGAAGGCCTCGGCATCCAGCATCAGCATGGCCGCCTCCGCCGTCACCTGCCCATCCCCCGTATAGCCGCGCCGCTCATAATGCGGGCAATCCGAGGGAACGCCGCCGTGCATATTTGTGAGCATCGTGCGGCGGAAGGTATCGTGGATCCAGTTGATGACATCGTCACTGCAGGCAAAATCGCCGCGGTCGCCAACGTCGGCATGGATCACACGCACCTCGATCGGGGTGAGCGAGAGGGGCGCCTCAAGGTAACGGAAGCCCTGCCAGGTAAAGGTCGTAGAAAGGATCTGCTCTTCTCCGTTGCCGATATACGAATTGTACTGCGGCTTCACGTTTTTCCCATTCGGGAGCACGCGCAGGACATCCCCGTTTTCATCCAGACACTCGGTCATTGTGACAGTCGCCTCCTCACCGGGGGCAAGACAGGCAGAAAAGACGGGAACGCCCGTAATGTTCTCACCGATGTCATAGACTGCATAGGTATCGGTCGTCTTGACAACACGCATCGGGAGAGTGCGGATCACACGGTCGGAGGGCGACTCCTGCAAATAAAAATTGCTTTCCGGGGGATCGATGCCCTTGACGGGCTCCCACCCGTCAAGCGGCGCCCCGGGCATATCCCACTCGGGCACAAGGCGGCGGAAATCGTACTGCTCACCGTGCCAGAGATCACCCGAAACGATCTCACTTTCGTGATACAGGACCTCCGCATCCGAAACAACGGAGCCTCGCTCCCCGTCAAGGGTCTCATAGTCAATGGTAAAGCAGCATTTCAGCTCATCGCTGTAATTCACATACCACATCGAGGCCAGCCGGATCCCGATGCAGTTTTTACCGGGGCGAAGATATTCGGTAATATCCTCACGCACGCAAAGAATGCGATGATTCAATTCCTCACGTTCAATGCGATCCACATGGACGGGAGAAAACGGGAGATCGGTCATCCGTGTGCAGGGCTCGTAATCGGTATACAAAGGAAGGAACAGATCCTCCCCTACTCTCTTTCCGTTAAGCGAAAGAATAAAATTTCCAAGTCCTGTCACCGTGATCTGTGCCGAGCGGAGGGGCGGAAGGGAAAATTCCTTTCGCAGTAAAGGATAGGGGCGGCCAGCCCCGGGGGTTACCCAGCGCGCCGCCCCACCGAAGATTTCCTTTTGTGTCATAGCCAAAGGATCAGGCACGGAAGCCTTCGTAGAGGAGGGCGAGGTGCTTGCCGATGTGCGCGTGAAGCATATCGGAATACACAGTCTCGTTCTCTCTCCAGAATTTGTAAAGTCTATCCTTGAAGCGATAGCTGCCGTCCTCATTCTTGACAGTCAGAATGAAGCCGTAGGTGATGTGGATCAGCTGACGGGCATCGTTCTGCGTGAAGAGCGCAGGGAGCTCGGCATCGCTCAGGGTATCAAGTGCGGGGATCTTATTGAGATCCGTTGTGACATGGTAGAATTTCTTGGCCTCGTCAAACATCTCAAGGGCATACGCATGGATCTCGCGGTACATCGCAGGATCGGCAGTCGCGACAGCGCGCATGGCCTCCAGCCAGTTGGTGCCGGCCGTCTTCACATGGAAGTTACCGTCGGTGTACTTACCGATAAGGGCAAAGGTCGAGAATTTATCCGAGCCCGAGTGGATACTCAGCTTGTAGCCAAAGTGGTGGGCAATGGCGGCGTGGGTCTTCAGCTCGCTCTCAAACTGAACGAGATCGCCGATGTAGTCAACACCCTTCTGGAACTCACCGCAGAAGCGAGGCGCCACGGTCGCGGGATCCACACCGTTGAGAATAAGCTCATTGGCAACGAAATAATGCTGGAGGGGCGAGGTGGGCGTGGCAGTCTCATCGATCGAGATCTCAAAGTCGGCCTTTGCGCCGCCCTCCTTGAAGTACTTGTTGTAAATACCGGTGGCAAACTCAATGGCCTCACCGTAGATCAGAGAGCAACGGCGGAGCTCGTCCTCGTCAAACACAAGGGTCTCACCCTCGATCACGATCTCCTTACCGATGTAGCGAGCCGCAAGGTCGGCCGGAAGGGTGCACTCGGCTGCGAGCTCGGCAGGGGTCATTTTTTCAACACCGCCGCGGATGTGCTCGCTGCAGTCAAGGGTGATCATCGTAAAGCCGAGGCCGAGAGCATACTCGATCTCCTCCGCCTTCTTCAGGTGGTCACCGTCGGCACCAAAGCCATCCTTGTAGCCATCACGGAACACATAGAAGGTCGCGCTGTCAAGAACATCCTCGTAGGTTCTTTCGGTGAGATTGAGCTCACGGATCGACTGCTGAGCGAGAATCGGATACGCATCATACTCCTTGAAGACACGAAGATGGCCGGGGGTAGCAATACCGAGGCGGTCACCAACACCGAAGGTGCGGGTCTTCTTGAGAACCGGCATCGGGGCGGTAAAGGCAAACATCGCGCGGAGAGCATCGGCATTTTTGTGAGTTTTGGGAGCGATAACATAGCTGCACTTATCGCAGGTCACAGCCTCACCCTCAAAATTTTTAGCGGCAGCGCCGGTGGCCACAAGATAATCGGCATCATCGCCACGCACCATGAAGACAAAATCGGTGCCGACGGCATTGACGGAATCGGGATAAACACCAAATTCCTTCGCCTTTTCGAGAGCCGGAAGATCCGAAACAAAGTCGCAAAGTTTTTTCATGATTTTCTCCTATACTTGTAATAATTTATTCATTTTTTATATCAGACAAAGGAAAAACGAAGGAGCAGGAACGGATACAATGCTTTGTTTTTTTGTTCCTGTAAGTGGCGAAAAATCAACCTTCGGTCAGGATTTTTGCTCCGGCAATCTCGGATTTGCCAAGTTTTGTTTTCATTTCAAGCGCTGTTTCCATCGGAATGGCCTCAAGGCGCCCTTCTCTTTCGGCAATGACAGAGGCGGGAGTACCGAGGAGAAGCTCAGAAACCGCACGCTCCCCCATACGGAGAGCGGTCGAACGGTCGCGAACCGTGGGGATACCGCCCCTTTGGATATAGCCGAGCATCGAATACGTGGGCTTGATGCCGATGGCCGCCTCGATCTTCCCCGGAAGTGTATCGAGGCCGGGAACGCCCTCGGCAGCGACGATGATGAACTCGCGCTTCCCTCTTCCCTGCCAGGTGCGGAGGGGGGCGATGACCCCGGCATCGAAATCGGTCTCCTCCTCGGGGAGAAGGACGACCTCGGCACCGGCGGCAATGGCGGCATGATAGGCAATATAGCCGGCATGGCGCCCCATCACCTCGATGATGCTGCAGCGCTCATGCGAATAGGCGGTATCGCGGATGCGGTCGATGGCCTCGGTCGCGGTATTGACGGCGGTATCAAAGCCGATCGTATAGTCGGAGCAGCCGATATCGTTATCAATGGTACCGGGGATGCCGACAACGAGGATCCCCTCGCGAGAAAGGTCGCGCGCGCCGCGGAAGGAGCCGTCACCACCAATGACGACGAGGGCATCAAGCCCCCACTCGCGAGCATTTTCAGCCGCGCGCTTTACCCCCTCGGGCGTGGTAAACTCGGGGCATCGCGCCGTGCGGAGAAAGGTGCCGCCGCGCGTAAGGATACCGTCGACATCGGCGTACGTAAGAGGCATCGCTTCCTTTTCAAGAAGGCCACGGTAGCCGCCAAGGATCCCGAGAACATCGATCCCATGGTGGCGCGCGGCAAACACCACGCCGCGAATGGCCGCATTCATCCCCGGAGCGTCACCGCCCGAGGTGAGAACGCCGATCTTCTTTACGCTTTCCTTCATCCGGTTTTACCTCATTTCAAGGAGAAATCTTCTTATCCCTATTGTATAACTTTTTCTCCTTGATGTCAATGATATCGCAAGAATTCCTTGGAAATAAAAGCGTTTTCTGCATAATGGCCAAACTTTCCCGAACGGGTTTGGAGGAAACAGGCAGAAGGGGGGCGGCGGCATGTGCGAGGACGGCGGAGCGCCGAAGGAAGGGCGATGGAGCCTGGGAGAAGGGAGCCGTGCGGTGCGCTGCACGGAGAGTGGGTGGGGAGCG
>JAZSGE010000046.1:0-3960 GCA_045532575.1 Eubacteriales bacterium
ATGCAGCTCTGCCTCTACTTCAATATGATCTTCGTCCTCATCGTCGGCTCCCGCCTCGCCATTGCCGGCGGTGGCGCAGAGGTGGACGTCGGCCAGCTTTCGGCCATGCTCACCTACGCGATGCAGGTCTTGATGTCGCTGATGATGCTCTCGATGATCTACGTGATCCTGACGATGTCGGGCGAATCGATGAAGCGTATCGTCGAGGTCCTTGACGAGATCCCCTCGCTCACCTCGCCCGAGGACGCCCTCCTTGAGGTCGCCGACGGCTCGATCGACTTTACGGGCGTCAGCTTCAAGTACGCGAAGAGCGCGCGCCGTGCGGCGCTCGAGGACATCGACCTCCATATCCCCTCGGGGGCGACGGTCGGCATCCTCGGCGGCACCGGCTCGGGGAAGACCACCCTCGTCCAGCTCATCCCGCGCCTCTATGACGTGACCGAGGGGAGCGTCCGTGTCGGCGGCGAGGACGTCCGCCGCTATGACCTCGATGCCCTGCGCGGCGCCGTCGCCATGGTGCTCCAGAAGAACCAGCTCTTCTCGGGCACGATCCGTGAAAACCTCCGGTGGGGCAAGGCCGATGCCACCGATGCCGAGCTTGACGAGGCCTGCCGCCTCGCCGCCGCCGATGAGTTCATCGCCACCCTCCCCGAGGGGTACGATACCCGCATCGAGCAGGGCGGCACCAACGTCTCGGGCGGACAGAAGCAGCGCCTCTGCATTGCGCGCGCCCTCCTCCGCCATCCGAAGATCCTGATCCTTGATGACTCGACGAGCGCCGTCGATACCCGTACCGACGCCCTGATCCGCGAGGGCTTCGCCACGACCCTCCCCTCGACCACCAAGATCATCATTGCCCAGCGCGTGGCCTCGGTCAAGGAGGCCGATACGATCCTGCTTCTCGAAAACGGCAGGATCGCCGCCCGTGGCACGCACGAGGAGCTCCTTAGCACCTCGGAGCATTACCGCGAGCTGTGCGAGCAGCAGATGGGAGGTGCCGACGATGACGAATAAACGACCGAAGACGCGTCCGCCGCGCGGCCTTATGCGCCGTGTCCTCGGCTTCCTCTTCCGCTCCTATCCCGTCCTTGTGCCCTTGACGGCGGTGTGCATCCTCTTTACCGCCGTGGTCTCCTCGATCCCCGCCATCTTCATGCAGCGCGTCTTTACGCTCATCGAGGTCTGGCAGGCCAAGGGAGATGTCGATGCCGCTATGAAGGAGATCCTGCCCGAGGTCCTGACCCTCGGCTGCTTCTATGTCGTCGGCGCCATCACCATCACCCTCTATAACCAGCTGATGGCCTACATCACGCAGGGCTTCCTTACAAAGCTCCGCCGCCGGATGTTTGACGGGATGCAGAACCTCCCGATCCGCTACTTCGATACCCACAAGCACGGCGAGATCATGAGCTACTACACGAACGATATCGATGCGCTCCGTGAGCTCGTCTCGCGCTCGCTCCCCGCGCTTTTGCAGTCCTTTACCATCATCTTCACCGTCCTCGGTGTCATGCTCTGGTTCAGCGTCTGGATGACCCTTGTCGTCCTCCTCGGCGTCGTCGCCATGCTCTTCGTCTCGAAGAAGGTGGGCGGCGGCTCGGCGCGCTTCTTCGTCCGTCAGCAGAAGTCGATGGCCGCGGCCGAGGGCTTCTTCCAGGAGATGATGACAGGGCAAAAGGTCATCAAGGTCTTCTGCCACGAGGAGGAGAGCTGTGCCGACTTTGAGCGGGTCAATGCCGAGCTCTGCCGTGACAGCGCCGCCGCGCACGGCTATGCCAACATCCTCGGCCCGATCATCAGCAACATCGGTAACGTCCTCTATGTCATTATCGCCACGGTCGGCGGCATCTTCCTCGCGACCGGGGCCGAGAACCTCGCGATCTCGGGCATGGCCTTCAGCATCTCGATCATCGTGCCCTTTTTGAACATGACCAAGCAGTTCACGGGCAACGTCAACCAATTCTCTCAGCAGATCAGCTCGATCGTGATGGGCCTTGCCGGCGCACGCCGCGTCTTCTCGCTGATCGACGAGGAGCCCGAGGCCGACGACGGCTACGTTACCCTCGTCCATGCCACCGTCGCCGAGGACGGGACCGTGACCGAGAGCCCGGCCCGCACCGGGCAATGGGCGTGGCGCCATCCGCATGCCGACGGCACCGTCACCTACACCCCCCTGCGCGGTGACGTCCGCCTTGAGGGGGTGGACTTCGGCTACGTGCCCGAGAAGACCGTCCTCCACGATGTCTCGGTGTACGCCGAGCCCGGGCAGAAGGTCGCCTTTGTCGGCGCCACGGGAGCGGGGAAGACCACCATCACCAACCTCATCAACCGCTTCTACGACATTGCCGACGGCAAGATCCGCTATGACGGCATCAATATCAACAAGATACGGAAGTCCGACCTCCGCACCTCCCTCGGCATTGTCCTGCAGGACACCAACCTCTTCACGGGGAGCGTGATGGACAACATCCGCTACGGCAAGCTCGATGCGACCGATGAGGAGTGCATCGCCGCCGCCCGTCTTGTCGGCGCCGATGACTTCATCTCGCGCCTGCCCGAGGGCTACGCCACCGAGCTTTCAAACAACGGCGCCAACCTCTCGCAGGGCCAGCGCCAGCTGATCGCCATTGCCCGCGCGGCCGTTGCCGATCCGCCCGTCATGATCATGGACGAGGCGACCTCGTCGATCGACACGCACACCGAGGCGATCGTCCAGCGCGGCATGGATAAGCTGATGGAGGGCCGCACCGTCTTCGTCATCGCCCACCGTCTCTCGACCGTCAAGAACTCGGACGTCATCATGGTCCTCTCGGCCGGCCGCATCATCGAGCGCGGTAACCACGCCTCGCTGATCGCGCAGAAGGGGATGTATTATCAGCTGTACACGGGCGCCTTCGAGCTCGAGTGAGAAAATCGCGCCTCGCTTCGCCGTGGAGCACAACCATGCTCGCTGTACCCTCGTACAGCTTCGCAGTGCCCCCCGACAAACCGATGCATCAATTTTCTCTACTCGAGCTACGCCGAGCGAGAAAACCGCGCCTCGCTCCGCCGCCGCACGCCTTCGGGCCGCGCTCACCGATGTCTGCTCAAAATTTGCGGATATCACCGCGCGCCCCCAAAAAAGAAAAGAGACCCTTAGAGAGTAACTCTAAAGGACAGTTTTGCAAGAATACGGTATATCTCGGAAGAGGTATGCCGTATTTTGCTTTTGTGTCTACAAAAGCAGTGCTTGTCAGGAAAATTGATAAGGCATAGGTGAACTAAAAAAGGCTCCCTTGTGTAAAGGGAGCTGTCAGCGAAGCTGACTGAGGGATTGTTCTACGAGGCGATCAATATACTCGCAAACACCCCGAAAGTTTTTATGTATTTCCGTATTAGGTATTCTGATAACCGTTAATCCGTATTCTTCAAGAAAGACGGTTCTTTCTTCATCATATCGCTTTCCTTCCTCGCTATAATGCCCAGAACCGTCAAGCTCTATGACAAGCTTTGCCTCTGCACAGTAAAAATCCGCAATATACCTTCCGAGAACCTTCTGACGAGAAAAGCGAACAGGATAAGTACGCAAAAAATCATACCAAAGGTGTTTTTCTTCTTTGGTCATATTCTTCCGCAGCATTTTTGCGGTTGGAACAATATCTTTGTTATGTTTTCTCTGCATTACAATCCCTCCGTCACGCTCCGCGCGCCACCTCCCTTTACACAAGGGAGGCATTTGTGCTGACCGTTACGTATGCGTGATCTGTTTCAAATTCATTTATAATTTTAAGCTTTGATATTGAAAGATAGCTATGTATATCGTTAGGATTATCGGGATATATTTTTACCTTTCTATCACCCATATCGATATACTCATTCTGATTTTTATCAATTGATAAAACGAAAAGTCCGTTATTAGTCAGCAAATCCGCAATTTTTTGTATAGCTGATAACTTATCTTGTATATGCATAAAGGTTAAT
>JAZSGE010000064.1:0-3631 GCA_045532575.1 Eubacteriales bacterium
CTCGTCTATAACCCCCCGGGCGCACACATAAGGGGGGGTATAGGCCCCGTCGAGAGGAGGTTTATACATTAAATGGCAAGATCAAAAATTTCCTATGATGATCTCGATATTTCCTCCAAAATCGAGACAAAAAGAAAGAAAATTGCAAAACTTTTCCGGGAATTGCCCGCGGAAAAAAAGCAGTTTGCGGACGGCTTGATCTATCAATTCGCGGTCTCGACGGTCACGCTTGAGCGCCTCGTCGACGAGATCAACAACGGCGAATTGATCGAGGATTTCAAGCAAGGATCACAGAGCATGAGGCGGGAAAATCCGGCCCTCAAAAGCTACAACGCGACGATCAAGTCCTTTACGGCACTCTCGAAAGCCCTCCTCGACCTCCTCCCGGAGAAAACGCAGAAACAGGCGGGCGAGGAGCTTATGAATTTCGCGACCAAGCCACAGGGAGCGGGTAAACGGTGAATTACGTCCTCGAGTATTGGGACGCGATCAAGGCCGGGAAGATCGTCACGTCGCGCCGCGTCCGGGCCGTCTATGAGCGACTCGCCCGTGAGATACGCCGACCGAGAAAAAACTCCCCGTATTATTTCGACGAGGAGGTCGGCGAGCGGCCGATCCTTTTCGCGGAGAAGTTTTGCAAGCAATCTCAAGGCGTGATCGGTGCGCCTCTCAAGCTCGAGCTATTCCAAAAAGCCTATATTCAAGCCCTTTTCGGCTTTCTTGAAAAAGAGACCGGGTATCGGCGTTTTAGAGAGACGATGTTTCTCGTCGGCCGTAAAAACGGCAAGTCGACGCTCCTCGCCGCGATCGCGCTCTATATGCTGATTGCCGACTATGAGGGCGCGGCGGAGGTCTACTCGGTCGCCACAAAGAAAGACCAAGCGAAAAAGGTCTTGACCGAGGCTATAAACATGGTGAAACAGTCGCCGGAACTCCGAGCCGTCCTCAAAAAGCGCCGGAATGACCTCTACTTTCCGGCCACGGCCTCGATCTTTGAGGCGCTCGCCTCCGACTCGAACACGCTCGACGGTCTCAACTCTCACGCCGTTATCATCGACGAGCTCCACGCGATCAAAGACCGCAACCTCTACGAGGTTATGAAACAGTCGACAAGCTCACGCCGTCAACCGCTCGTCGTAATGATTACAACCTCCGGCACGGTGCGAGAAAGCGTTTACGACTCGATCTATGAGCTCGCTTGCCGGATCGCGGACGGAGAGCTCGACGATCCGACGTTTCTCCCGATCCTCTACGAGCTCGACGCCCGGGAGGAATGGACTGATCCGACGAAATGGCAAAAAGCAAACCCGGGCCTCGGCACGATCAAGCAATACAAGACGCTCGCTCAATTTGTGGAGAGGGCGAAGAACAGCCCCGACGACCTCCCGGGCGTCTTGTGTAAGGATTTCAACGTCCAAGAGGTCGCGGCGTCGGTATGGCTCTCATACGACGCGGTCAAGAGCGATCTCCGCTTTGAGCTCTCCGACGTATTCAACACCTACGCCCTCGGAGGGTGCGACCTCTCCGCGACGACAGACCTCACGGCGGCGACACTCCTCATACGAAAGCCCGACGATCCAATCGTCTACGTCGCACAGATGTATTTTCTCCCGGAGAAACGAGTCCGAGACCTCGAGCAGAAGAACACGAACGAGGCGCCTTATCGGCTTTGGGCGGAGCGCGGCCTCCTCACGATATGCGAGGGGAACAGAGTCAACTATTCGGACGTGACGGCGTGGTTTTGCCAAATGCGTGACGAGTTCAAGATAGACGCGATCAAGGTCGGATATGACCGCGCGCTCGCCGGGTATTGGGTGGACGAAATGAAATCAAACGGCTTTGACATGGAGGCCGTCGCGCAAGGGCCCTTTACATGGTCTCAACCTATGCGGGAAATGGGAGCGGCCCTCGAGGCGAAAATAGTCAACTACAACGGAAACCCGATCCTCGTATGGTGCTTGACGAATACGGCGGTCAAAAAATCGGGAGTGAATAACATTCAGCCCGTCAAGATCACGGACAAGCGCCGGATTGACGGAACGGTCTCCCTCCTCAATGCGTGGGTTATGTATGTCAAGCATTACGAGGATTTCATGTATAACGTGGGGTGAAACACAATGCCTAAATTCAGCTTGCGCGGCCTCTTTCAAAGCATTTTCGGCGGCTCGCGCTCCCCGGGGAGCAATCTCCCGGCGTTCCGGCTCCTCTCGACATGGGACTCGAGCTTTACGCCGTTCTCCGGCCGAGCGTGGGATATTTCGACCGTGAGGACGGCCGTCGACGCATGGGCCCGGAACGCGGCGAAAATTCAGCCGGGGCACATCAGAACGGCCGGAGGAGCCCGCGTCGCCGTCGAGGATCATATAGACCGCATTTTGCAGACTCGACCAAATCCCTATATGACGGCCTACGCCTTTTACTACAAGATCGCGGCTCAATTTGCGGTCTACAATAACGCCTTTGTCCTCCCGGTCTTTGACGGCGGAGGAAAGCTCGAGGCGATCTATCCGATCAATGCCTCGCGGGTGGAGCTCGTCGAATACATGGGCTCAATGTATGCCCGCCTCACCTTTGCGACGGGCTCCGTCTATACCGTCCCCTATGAGCAGATCGTCCACCTCCGGCGCCATTACCTCGACAACGATATTTTCGGAGACGACAATCGGCCCTTGATCCCGACGCTCGAGACCGCGGACTCGTTCAATCAATCTATGAGCAAGTTCGCGAAACTCGTCGCCGTGATCCGCGGCGTCCTCAAGGCGCAGAGCGTGACAAAGGCCGAGGACTTGAACAAGCGGCGCGACGATTTCGTCCGGGACAATCTACGCATGGAAAACAACGGCTCCGGCGTTATCGTCACCGACTCGAAATATGACTATACTCCGATCACGCAGAAAGAGACGCCTCTCCCGGTCGGTCAACTCGAATTTGTGCGGCGCGAGATTTACGACTATTTCGGAGTCAACGAGGAGATCGTTCAAAACAAGGCGGACGCCGAGAAAATGGACGCCTTTTATAGAGGGCAACTCGCGCCGTTCTATGCTCAACTCGCGCAAGGACTCACAAACGCCCTCTTTACGGATCGCGAACAGGCGCACGGAAACGCGATCCTTTGCGAGCTCGATCGTATTCAATTTGAAACGCTCGATAAGCGCGTAGAGGCCGCACAGTTCTTGACGAATATCGGCGCTCTCGAGCTCGATCAAGTGCTCGGGATTTTCGGTTTTCCGCCTATCGGCGGCGAGGAGGGCAAGCGCCGCGTCCAGACCTTGAACATGGCGAACGCCGAGATCGTCGACAAGTACCAACTCACGAGCGCCGGGAGCAAAGGCGATCCTCCGAAAGAGGACGATCCGCCCGCGGAGGAGTCCGAGGAAAGCCCGGAAAACGACGACGAACAGGAGGAAAAAGATAATGCCGATTAAGAAAGGGCGCGAATACCGCGCTTTACAGGATTTCGCCCTCGTCCCGAGGGCGGAGGAGTCCGACGAGTACAGAGTCCGCGGGACGGCGGTCGTGTTCAACTCGCCGACTTGTCTCTTTGAGATCGACGGCGTCAAGTATTACGAAGTGATCGACCGCCACGCTTTCGACGAGTGCGATATGTCCGAAAGTCGGAGGCCAAGCGGTC
>JAZSGE010000106.1:0-20243 GCA_045532575.1 Eubacteriales bacterium
TAACGCGGTCCCCCTTTTTGCCCTGTCCTGCCGCATAGTTGCTGTGCGTTGCAATCATAGATTGCGCCGCGAGCGCCTTGCGTCGAGGACTTCGCTTCGATAAAAAGCCACACCGTGGCTTTTTATCCTCGCTCACCCACCGGGGAAGGCTAAAAGTGACAGCGGAACGCCACCGGGGGAGGCTTAATTTGCTTCGTCGGAGGCCTCTTTGAGCCGCGCGACTTGTGCGTGGTTTTCGTTTACCAAAAAAGCTCCCCACATAGAGTGATGTCCTTCGCGGAGAATTTTTTACTTTGAGAAAAGTGCGAGCATCGCATTTGACTAGTCAAACGCAAATGGGCTAAGCCCAAACCCATATTATAAGCAGAAAGAGAGAACAGACGGTTCATAGCCGAAAGTTCTCTCTTTTCTGTTGGTATAAAGTGATATTCTTTGCTAGCGCAAAGAGTGATATCGTCGCACAGCGACAGTGATATTGAAGCCTTGCGGCTTCAGTGATATTCTATTCGCCCAAAAACTTGCGAAGCAAATATCACTCGGCGTAAGCCGAATATCACTGCGTAGCAATAAAACTCGCCGAAGGCGAATAGAGTTAGTGTGATACTCCGTTAAGAGTATCACGCTATGACGTGGGGAGCTTTTTCTCAGTTGTTCTCAGACTTGTTGTTCTCGTTCTCGTTCTTGTTCTGATTCTTATTCTGATTGTTCTGATTCTTGTTGTTCCGGTCGTTCTTGTTCTGATCGTTCTGGTTGTTCTGATTCTTGTTTTCGAGCATGGTTATACTTCCTTTCGGCATTTTACCCTTGGGGGGCTCTTTCCGTAGACTGCCCCGCGGCGAGGGTTTTTATGCATTATGCTTGCATTTTTCGGCACGGCGTGGTACAATATGATAAAACTACGCAACGGGAGGCGCGATATGAGCGTTGTCATTGGAATTGATATCGGAGGAAGCACCACGAAGATCGTCGGCTTCCGAAAGCACGGTGGGGAGCGGCAGCTTCTCTCCCCCTTTCTTGTGCAGGCGGCCGATCCCATGACCTCGATGTACGGCGCCTTCGGTAAATTCTTGGCCGAGAACGACCTGCCCCTCTCCTCGATCGAGAAGGTGATGATGACGGGCGTCGGCTCCTCCTTTTTCACCAAGCCGATCTACGATCTGCCCTGCGAGAGCGTGAGCGAGTTCCGCGGTACGGGGCTTGGCGGCCTCTATCTTTCGGGCCTTCCGCGCGCCATTATCGCGAGCATGGGCACGGGTACCGCCCTCGTCTATGCCGAGGAGGGGAAGGAAATGGAGTACCTCGGCGGCACCGGCGTTGGCGGCGGCACGCTGATCGGGCTTTCCAAGAAGCTCCTCGGGATCGAGTCGCTCGATCACCTCGGGATGCTGGCGGAGGAGGGGAGCCTTGAGAGGATCGACCTGCGCATCAGCGATTTCGCCAAGGAGGCGCCGATCGAGACCATGCCGAGCGATCTGACGGCCTCGAACTTCGGCAAGGTGAGCGATATGGCGACAAAGGCCGACCTCGCCCTCGGCCTCTTCAATATGGTATACGAGACGATCGGGATGATGGCGGTCTTTGCGGCGCGCGGCCGCGGGATCCGTGATATCGTCCTGACCGGGAACCTGGCCGTGACCCACTTTGCCTCGCGGATCTTCCCCCGACTTTCCGAGATCTTCGGCCTTAATTTCATCGTGCCGGAGTCGGCGCAGTTTGCGACCGTCATCGGGACGGCGCTGTGCGGCTGACGGGGGGCGCGAAGAAATTTTTTACTTTTTTTCAAAAAGGACTTGTAATTGTCAACTTTTTCTGCTATACTACGTATTGTATGGATGATATGATGTGAGAGTGGGTGCTACCCACTCTTACTTTTTGAAACGGAGGGCTTATGAAAAAGCAGAACGTAGCCGAGGCGGTCGCCGCACTTCTCCGCTCTACGGTCGAGGGCTTTGGCCTCACCCTTTGGGACGTGGAGTACGCCAAGGAGGGCGCCGATTACCATCTGACCGTGACGATCGACTCGAAGGACGGCATCACCATTGAGGATTGCGAGCGCGTGCACCGCGCCATCGACCCGATCCTTGACGAGGCCGATCCCATCGAGGGGGCCTACATCCTGAACGTGTCCTCCCCCGGCGTTGAGCGCGTCCTGCGTACCGAGGCGCATCTTACGGCCTCGCTCGGTGAGCGGGTCGAGCTCCGCCTCTTCCGTGCGATCGACGGGCAGAAGTCGCTGCGCGGCACGCTGACGGCGGTCGAGGCCGACGCCCTTGTGCTGGACGGGGACGTGCGCATCGAGCGCAGCGCCGTCAGCAAGGTGCAGACGGTTTACTTCGATTGATCAATTTCCCATATACATAAAGAAAGGACGCTGACGGTAACGTCAGCCAAGAGACATGAACACTGAATTTTTCAATGCACTTGACGCCCTTGAGAAGGAGAGAGGCATCGCCAAGGAGTACGTCCTTGAGAAGGTCGAGGCCGCTCTCACTGCCGCCTTCCGCCGCGAGGTGGGAGCCAGCGCCAACGTCCGCATCGTCCTTGACCCCGTCAAGAAGGACGTCAAGGTCATCCGCCTGATGACCATCGTCGAGGAGGTCACCGACCCGACCTCGGAAATGACGCAGGAGCAGGCGCTCACCGCTAAGGCCGAGAAGCGCGCCAAGGGCCGCTCGACCAAGGTCGGTGCTGTCATTGAGATGGAGATGAACCCGAAGACCTTCCGCCGTCTTTCGGCCACCTCGGCCCGTCAGATGATCATCCAGGGCATCCGTGAGGCCGAGCGCAGCAATATGGTGCGCGACTACGAGAGCAAGAAGGAGTCGGTCATTACGGCGACGGTCGACAAGATCGATCCCGAGAACGGCAGTGTCATCCTCGCGATGGGCACGGGCTATGCGACCCTCCCCGTCAGCGAGCAGATCCCCGGCGAGACCTACGAGGTCGGCGACCGTGTGAAGGTGGTCCTCACCGAGATCCACTCGGCCGAGGCCCGCGGCCCCGTCGTCTCGATCTCGCGCTCGCATCCGAGCCTGCTCCGCCGTCTCTTTGAGCTTGAGATCCCCGAGTGCGCCTCGGGCGTTGTCGAGGTCAAGAGCGTCTCGCGCGAGGCCGGCTCGCGCAGCAAGGTCGCGGTCTTCAGCAACGATCCGAACGTTGACGCCGTTGGCGCCTGCATCGGTAAGAGCGGTATGCGTATCGCCCCGATCCTTGCCGAGCTCTCGGGCGAGAAGATCGACGTTGTGCATTACAGCGACGATCCCGCCGTGTACGTAGCCGAGGCGCTGTCGCCTGCCAAGGTCCTCTCGGTCGAGGTCGAGGGGGAGCGCACCTGCCGTGTGCGCGTGGCTCCCGAGCAGCTGTCGCTGGCCATCGGTAAGGAGGGCCAGAATGCGAAGCTCGCGGCCCGTCTTACCGGTCTCAAGATCGACATCAAGGCATAAAAAGAAAGAGGGGGTAGCCTATGGCCACCGTCAGAAAGATCCCCACCCGCCGCTGCACGGGCTGTGGCGAGCACTTCCCGAAGACGGCGCTCGTCCGCGTTGTGCGCTCGCCCGAGGGCGAGATCTCACTCGATGCTACCGGGAAAAAGCCGGGGCGCGGCGCTTACCTTTGTAAGAATGCCGAATGCCTGCGCCGTGCGCGCCGTGCTCGCCGCCTTGAGCAGAACCTCGAGGTGACCATCCCCGACGAGGTGTATCTCGCGCTGGAAGGAGAGCTGGCCCTTGAGTGAGCAAAGGACACCCGACCGTTTTCTCAGGCTGTGCGGCCTCTGCCGCCGTGCCGGGCGCGTTGTGTGCGGGGCACCCCTGATCTTCCAGGCCCTCCGGGGCAGGACGCCCCCCGCGCTGGTCCTTGTGGCGGCCGATGCCTCCGAGGGATCCGCGAAGAAGCTGCGTACCAAATGTGAATTCTACCGTGTCCCTCTGCTAACGACCCCGTATCCGAAGGAGGTCCTCGCCCACGCCGTCGGTAAGGACGGCCCCCTGGCGGCGATCGCCGTTCTGGATCCGGGCATAGCGGAGGAGCTACTAAAATCGTCAGGAAAGGACGCTTCCGAAGCCGTCGGAAGTGAGGAGAAGTAATTATGGCAGTAAAGGCAAACAAGATCTCTCTTTCTCAGATCACCAAGGACTTTGCGCAGAAGAGCAAGGATGTTCTCGAGCTGCTCAAGAGCCGCGGTCTTGAGAAAAAGAGCGGCGCAACGCTGACCGAGAGCGAGTTCGCGCTCTTCCTCGATGCGCTGACCGCCGCAAATCAGATCGAGAACCTTGACGATTATCTGTCCGGCAAGGCGCGCATCCTCTGTGCTACCGCCGAGCCCGAGGCCCCTGCGGCCGAGGCCGCTCCCGCGCCCGCCCCCGAGGCGAAGGCGACCGAGGAGGTCAAGGCACCCGAGGAAAAGGCGCCCGAGGCGAAAAAGCCCGAGGAAAAGGCACCCGAGGCGAAGAAGCCCGCAGTGCCCGAAAAGCCCCGCACCTTCCATACCGGTGCCGACAAGAATGCCCCGGTTGACCGCTTCAGCCGTTTTGAGGGCCGCTCGCCCGTGGCCGAGCCGCAGGCGAAGAGGGTCGAGGAGAAGAAAAAGCCCGAGGCACGCCGTGACGGGCGCCCCGCGATGCCGCAGGCACCGCGCACCGAGGGCGGCTTTTCGGTGACGTCGGCGGCCGATTACAATGCCGGTGCGCCGCGCACCCGTGTGGTGGACACCCGCACCTCGTCGGTCGATCTTTCAAAGTACGACGAAAAGCTCGATAAATACTCCTCGCGCGACAACGACATGCACCAGGAGCGCCAGAAGCTCAAGAAACAGGACAACCGCAACGCGGGCAGCAAGCAGAACCGCGAGAAGGAGCGCCTCGCGCAGGAGAAGCTCCGCAAGCAGCAGTTCGAGCGTGCGAAGAAGAAGCAGCTGGAGATCACCATTCCCGACGAGATCACGGTCGGCGAGCTGGCCTCCCGCCTGAAGAAGACGAGTGCCGAGGTCATCAAGCGCCTGATGATGATGGGCGTGATGGCATCGGTCAACCAGACGATCGACTACGATACCGCGTATCTCATTGCCGACGAGCTCGGCGCCATTGCGACGCGCGAGGTGGTCGTTACCATCGAGGAGCGCCTCTTTGACGAGTCGGCCGACGCGCCCGAGAGCCTCATCAAGCGTACCCCCGTTGTGTGTGTCATGGGTCACGTTGACCACGGTAAGACCTCCCTGCTCGATGCCATCCGCCATACGAGCGTCACGAGCGGCGAGGCCGGCGGCATCACCCAGGCCATCGGTGCCTATCAGGTCACGGTCGGCGGTGAGCCGATCACCTTCCTCGATACCCCCGGCCACGAGGCCTTCACCGCGATGCGTGCAAGAGGCGCCCAGGCAACCGATATTGCCATCCTCGTGGTCGCGGCCGATGACGGCATCATGCCCCAGACGGTCGAGGCCATCAACCACGCGAAGGCCGCCGGCATCGACATCATCGTGGCCATCAACAAGATGGATAAGCCGCAGGCCAACCCCGATCAGGTCATGCAGGAGCTGACGAAGTACGATCTCGTTCCCGAGGAATGGGGCGGCGACGTCATGTGTGTGCCGGTCAGCGCGCTGACGGGCATGGGCATTGAGACCCTGCTCGAGGACGTCCTCCTCGTGGCCGAGGTCAAGGAGCTGAAGGCCAACCCGAACCGCCGCGCCAAGGGTATTGTCATTGAGTCACGCCTCGATCACGGCCGCGGCCCTGTGGCGACCGTCCTTGTGCAGAACGGTACCCTGAATGCGGGTGACATCGTGATCGCCGGCACCGCCGTCGGGCGTGTGCGCGCGATGGTCAACGATAAGGGCCTCACCGTCAAGACGGCGGGCCCCGGCGTGCCGGTCGAGATCATCGGTCTTGCCGAGATCCCCGAGGCGGGCGACGAGTTCAACGCCGTCGAGGACGAGAAGATGGCGCGCCAGCTCTCCGAGCAGCGCCGCGCCAAGGCGAAGGAGGAGACCTTCCGCCAGAATGCCCGTATGAACCTTGACGATCTCTTCTCGCGCATCGGCGAGGGCGTCAAGAACCTCAACATCATCATCAAGGCCGACGTCGCCGGCTCAGCCGAGGCCGTCAAGGCCTCGCTCCTCAAGCTGTCGAACGAGGAGGTCAAGGTGGCCGTCATCCATACCGCTGTCGGCGGTATTACCGAGGGCGACGTCATGCTCGCCCGTGCCTCGGATGCCATCATCGTCGGCTTTAACGTCCGCCCCGACCGCTCGGCCCTGGAGTCGGCCAAGCGTGACGGCGTGGACATCCGCACCTACCGCATCATCTACGAGTGCATCGAGGAGATCGAGGCGGCCATGAAGGGTATGCTCGCGCCGAAGTTCCGCGAGAATCTCCTCGGCCACGCCGAGGTCCGCCAGACCATCCACGTATCGAGCGTCGGTACCGTTGCCGGCTCGTACGTCCTTGACGGTAAGATCACAAGAGCCTCGAAGATCCGCATCGTGCGCGACGGTACCGTTGTTGCCGAGGACGAGATCGACTCGCTCCACCGCTTCAAGGATGACGTGCGCGAGGTCGCCTCGGGCTACGAGTGCGGCATCAGCCTCAAGAAGTTCAACGACATCAAGGAGGGCGATATCCTCGAGGCCTTTGTGATGGAGGAGATCGAGCGATAATCGCGCGTGCCGCGAAAAAAGACCTCTGCTCTTGCAGAGGTCTTTTTGTATGGTTTTGTTTGCGATTTGCTCGTTTTGCCTAGGTAAGTGTTGCTTTTGGGCGCGGAGGCGCTCGGTGTCGGCGGCATGTATAAGGGTGATGCGCATAGCGGTCGGCTCCCCGGGTATACTACGGGTGAGGTGATAGCATGAAAAAGAAAAGAGATGGCGGGCATACCGCCCCGGCCACACCGGCCGTCCCCGATCCGCCCGTCCCGAATCGCGCGCATACCGAGATGGTGATCGGCGATCCCCCGTCAAGGGACAGCCGCCGCGATCCCGGGTCTGCCGAGCGGCGCGAGGATCCGAAGAAACGCCCGTAAGGGCGTTTTTGTTTTCAAAATGTTAACACCGGGCGGTTGTTTTTCGCCGCGCCTTGTGCTATACTTAGGGTAGAAAACCGCCGAAAAGGAGGAGCCCTCGATGGATATTCGTATGCAACGGCGCGCCCTGATGCTTCTTTACCGTCTCTTTTTGCGTAACGCGACGGGGGCTCATCAGATCCCCTTTGTGCCCTCAAAGACCGTGATCCCGCCGCCCTCACCGGGGGCGCTCGTGCCCGTTCCTCCCGAGGAGGTGGGCATCGACTCGGCCTATGTGGACGACTTCCTGACGGCGCTTGAGGGGGAGCGGTCGGCCTCGATGCATGCGGTGGCCGCCGCGCGGGGAGGCAAGCTCTTCTGCCTGGCCTCGGCCCCGGGGTACGACTATACCCTGCGCCACCAGACGCATTCGCTCTGCAAGACGGTCACGGGGCTGTGCATCGGGATCCTCCTTGGTGAAGGGCGGATCCGCCTGGACACCCCTGCCTACAAGCTGATCCCCACGGGGCTCCCCACGCGCCTCAGCCTGCGCACCAAGGCCATCACGGTGCGCCATCTCCTCACGATGACGACGGGCGTTATGTTCGCCGAGGTGGGGTCGGTGACCGAGAGCGATTGGGTGCGCTCCTTCTTTGAGTCCTCGGTGACCTTTGTGCCCGGGACGCGCTTTGCTTACAACAGCATGAATTCCTACATCCTCTCGGTGATCGTTGAGGCGGTCACGGGGATGACCCTCCTTGAGTTTGCCAACGAGCGCATTTTCCATCCGCTCGGCATCCGCGACGTCTTCTGGGAGGCCTGTCCCCGAGGGCACACCAAGGGCGGCTGGGGACTGTATCTCTCGGTCGAGGACTGCCTGAAGCTCGGCGAGATGATCCTCGGGAACGGGATGTATCACCGCCGCCGCATCGTGCCGCGCGAGTGGATCTATGAGATGGCTAAGCCGCACGCGAAGGCACCCGAGGTGATCGGCGACTACAACTACGGCTATCACATCTGGGTGGCGCGCGACGGCAAGAGCCTGCTCTGCAACGGGATGCTCGGGCAGAACATCTGGATCTCGCCGAAGAACCGCCTTGTACTCGTCACGAGTGCCGCCAACTGCGAGCTGTTCCAGAACGGGCCGATGTTCTCGCTCTTCAAGGACACCTTTTCTTTGCCCTTCGGCGAGGGGCCCAAGCCGCCAAACGAGCAGGCCCTTGCGCATCTGCGTGAGCACGAGGCTTCCTTCTTTGCCGGGCGCACCTGGTCGCATCCGACCGACCCCCGGGCGCATCTTGGCGACCGCCGCGTGCCGAGCCGCCTCTTTGAAGGGCTCACAAGAGCACCTTATCTTGCCGAGCGCAACAACTTCGGCCTTCTGCCCCTGTTTGTGATGCTGACGCAGAACAACCTGTCGGCCGGCATTCAATCGCTGGCCTTCCATGCGAAGGGGGAGGAGCGCACGCTCATCCTCACCGAGGGCGAGGAGGTCTACACCATTCCCCTCGGCTTTAAGGACTATCGGGAGACCTCGCTCACCGTGCGCGGCGAGCGGTATCTTGTGCGCGCCCGCGCCGAGTTCTGCGACGATACCGACGGGGTCCCGATCCTCAAGATCGAGCTTCTCTTCCCCGAGCTTGCCTCGGCGCGGCGGATGCGCCTCTATTACGACGAAGCCAAGCCGACGGTCGTGCTCTCCGAGCAGCCCGGGCGGCGGATGCTCGACTATCTTGTCGACGTCATCGACTTTATGCCGCGCGGAAAGCTCCTCAGCGGTCTGATCCGTTCACAGCTCGAGCGTGAGATGATCGAATACCGCGTGCGCACCTGCTATGAGCCGACCCTCCGCCTCGGCCGCGGCGAGGCGCCTGTCGAGGTCGAGTATTCGCGCTTTGACGGCTCGGATCCCTCGCCCTTCACGCTTGACGATCCTCTCGCCTTTGACGAGGGGGATCCCTTTGCCGAGACGCTCGCCCTCCTGGATCCTGCGCCAAGGGAGGCGCGCGGCGCCAAGACCGTGCCCAAGGCCGCCTCCTTCAAGGTCAAGACCGCCACGAGGGCCAAGGCCTCGCTGATCGAGCCGCTGAAAAAGCATACGGCAACCCTGAAGCGCGCCCCCGGCACGCGCGCCCCCAAGGGCAAGGCGGCGCCAAAGGAGAAAAAGATCATCAAAAAGCCGTAAGGCGCGAAAACAAGCACCGCCCCCGGGCGGTGCTTGCCTCGTCTTTCGGCCTGCACGGTTCGCAAGGGGCGGCAGAGCCGCCTTTCGCGCGTTTTTAAAAAATCTCATATTTTTTCGAGTTTCCTCTTGACAACCGCGCAATTATCTGTTATACTATTCAAGCACCGACAAATGGGCCATTAGCTCAGTTGGTTAGAGCTACCGGCTCATAACCGGTTGGTCCAAGGTTCGAGCCCTTGATGGCCCACCAATTTCTTACAACTTCATATGGGGCATTAGCGCAGTTGGGAGCGCGCATCACTGGCAGTGTTGAGGCCAGGGGTTCGAATCCCCTATGCTCCACCATCAAAAAGAAAGACACCTCTTGCAGGTGTCTTTCTTTTTGATTATTACGGTGAGTGTAGGGGATTCGAAGGGGAGCGGGAGTGAATGGGCGCAGAGCGCCCAGAGCCGCGACTGACCGAGCCGCGGAGAAAAGGCGAAATCCCCTCGCCTTTTCGTGGCCGCGGTGAGACCGAATCCCCTATGCTCCACCAAAAACAAAAACCACCATTTCGGTGGTTTTTTGTTTTTGTCGGCACTTGGTCGGAAGATCCCCTGCGCCGCAGGCGCGGGGTTCGATCACCTGCCGCAGAGCGTCCGACCGTGCTTGCACGAGGCGGCGGCAAGGCAGGGTGAGCTCGCGCACAGCGCGAGCAATCCCCGGTGTCTTTCTTTGATTTTTACGGTGAGCATAGGGGATTCGAAGGGGGACGAAGGTGAAAATGCCACGGTGCGGCATTTTCATCCGAGGAGTCACGAAAATAAGGAGCTCGAGGACGAAGCTGTGCTTCTACGACAAGCGACTATATTTTCGGAAGGGCAGGCGGTAGTGAATGACGACCTGAACGGTCGTCAGAGCCGCGAGCGGGACAAAGCCAAAAACGCCACAGGGCGGCGTTTTTGTGCGAGGAGGAACGAAAATAAGGTACGCAAAGCGATGGATCTCGATATTGTATTTGGTCTGTTTTTGCGTGAAAAAGGTTCTTGATTACGGAACTTCGCTATGATACAATACAATTACATGGGGGTGATCAACATCAAAATTTTGAATTTTGGATCTTGCAATATAGACTACGTGTACTCAATGGATCACATTGTTCGGGTAGGGGAAACGCAATCTACCTATCAGCTGGAGATCTTCCCCGGTGGGAAGGGGCTCAACCAATCCATTGCCATTGCCCGCGCCGGCGCCGCGGTGCATCACGCGGGATGTGTGGGGTGCGACGGTGATATGCTTCTGGAGCTTTTGACCCAAAGCGGGGTGGATGTATCCTATATCCGCAGGGTAGCCGAAAAGAACGGCCACGCCATCATTCAGGTAAGCACCGAGGGGGATAATTCCATCTTTCTCCACGGCGGCTCCAATGAAATGATAGACGAGCCCTTCATTGATTCGGTCCTTGAGGGGTTTGACGGCGGGGATATTTTGCTGCTGCAAAACGAGATCAGCAACGTGCCGTATCTTGTGGAAAAGGCATACAAAAAGCATATGTGCATCATTTTGAACCCGTCGCCGTGGAATGAAAAAGCGCGGAAGATCGACTTTGGAATGCTTTCCTATATCATAGTGAACGAGGTCGAGGCACAGGAGATCTCCGGTTGTCAAATTCCGGAGGAGGCCCTTGCCTTTTTCAAGGAACGGTATCCCGATCTGAAGGTCATTCTTACGCTGGGAGACAAGGGGAGCATTTACCTTGACCGCGAGCATACGATCCGTCAATCTGCTTTTATAACCGATGTTGTGGACACGACCGCCGCCGGGGATACCTTTACGGGGTATTTTGTTGCCGGTGTCGCAGCGGGTGTTGACTGCGCCGATGCGTTGAGGGACGCAAGTGCGGCAGCGGCAATTTCGGTTTCCCGAAACGGGGCGGCGCCCTCGATCCCTTGGAAAAGGGAGGTCGCAAGAAGTCTTGCATCCTTAAAGGAAGCCCCGAAGAATGACCGACGGGAGCTGATCGGGAAGCAGATCGAGCGTTACCTTGCGGAGCATTATAAGGTTGCCACCTTAGGGGAGCTTTCGGGGCTTTTGAATTTTTCCCTTCCCTACACGGGGGCCTTGGTGAAGGCTCTTACGGGGGAATCCTTTGTTGCGCTTTTGCAGAAAAAGAGATGCGCTGTTGCGGCGGAGCTGCTTTTGCAAAGCGAGGCATCCATAAGCGAGATCGCGCATTCCGTCGGATATGAAAATTTGAGCTTTTTCAGAAGAAAATTCAAAGAGACCTATGGGAAAAATCCTTTGGAATACAGAAAGAACAGAGGGTAATGTATGACAAACGAGCAGAGGCTGAAGAATTTATCGGTGCCAACGGGAAAAATTGATGTTGTCTTGGATACCGATGCGTATAACGAGATCGACGACCAATTTGCAATCTCCTACTTACTGTTATGCAAGGAAAAGTTAAACGCAAAGGCGCTTTATGCGGCACCGTTTCTCAACGAGCGCGCAACAAGCGCCGCGGACGGTATGGAAAAGAGCTACGGAGAAATTTTGAAGCTGCTTTCTCTTCTGGAGGAGAATGCTCCGGTGTTTCGGGGCTCCACCTCGTTTTTGAAGGATGAGCAAACACCCGTAGTATCCCAAGCCGCCCTCGATCTTGTCGAACGGGCGAGGCAGTATTCTCCCGAGCATCCGCTTTATGTGGTGGCCATCGGCGCAATTACCAATATTGCCTCCGCGCTCTTGCTTGACCCCGGCATCGCGGAGAATATCGTTGTTGTATGGCTGGGCGGTCACGCACTGCACAATCCCGACACGCAGGAATTTAATATGAGGCAGGACGTGGCGGCGGCAAGAGTGGTCATGGGGAGCGAAGCGCCCTTTGTTCAGCTCCCGTGCCTCGGGGTTGTCAGCAGCTTCCGCATTTCTGGGCCCGAGCTTGAGTTTTGGTTGAAGGGGAAAAACGCCATTGCCGAATATCTTGCCCAAAATACCATCACGGCCGCCGAGCGCTATGCCGCCAAAATGGCGTGGACGCGTTGCCTTTGGGATGTGACGGCGGTTGCCTGGCTGATGAATGACGGAAACAGATTTATGTCCTCAAAGATCACACCGTCGCATCTGCCAAACTATGAGAACCAATACGAGATGCAAGAGGGCGGGCGCCCCATGCAGTACATCTATGAGATCAAACGGGATGCTTTGATGACAGATCTTTTGTATAGGCTTACCAGATGAAGTCACAGTATCAGCCGATCCTGCACTTTCGTTATGGGAAAGCGACCGAACGATACCGACATCCGCAAAACGCCTGAAAAAATCAAAGCATAAGGAGAATGACTATGGCCTATCCGGTTTCCACCTCGATCCATCTGTATTTTGATGAAGCTCTTACGCTGAACGAGCAGATCGAAAAGCACACGGCGGCGGGCTTCCGCTATCTCGACTTTAACTTTCTCGACTGGCAGAACGCGAAGGATTCCCCCTTGCTTTCGGATGGATGGGAGAGCTGGATCGATTCAGCAGGGGAGACAGCCGCGCGCCTTGGCGCGCGCTTCAACCAGGCGCACGCGCCCGTACCTTGTCTTCGCTTTGCCAAGGATTATGAGGGGCTTGTCGCCGCTTGCCGCCGTTCGATCCGCGCCTGCCATAAGCTTGGCATTCCGCAGATGGTCTACCATTCGCTCGCCCTTCCCGAGGAATTTGGTCTTTCGGGCACCCGGCACGAGGCAAACGCTACCTTCTTCCGTTCCTTGATGGACGATGCCGCAAAATACGGTGTCGGCATCTGCGTTGAGAACGTGTGGCCGGTGTGCAAGTACACCGAGCATCCTCTTTGGGAGACCGAGGAGCTGATTTCCTTTGTCGATAGCCTCGGTGCGAGCGACATTGTCGGTATCTGCTGGGACACGGGACACGGCAACCTGACGGGGAACGGCCACAACTACAAGAGAAATGCCAACCCGGAGCTTGCCGCTTTCGGCAGCCAGTACGAGAATATCACAGGGATCGGCAAGCGTCTCCGCGCCCTGCACATCAATGATAACAACGGCCTTGATGACGATCATATTATGCCCGGCATCGGGCAGATCGCGTGGGGCGACGTGATCCGCGCGCTGGACGATATCGGCTACGAGCATAGCTTTACCTTTGAGGCGCACAATGCCGTGCGCGGTGTGCCCGATATGTGCCGGGATGCGGCCGCCCGCCTTTTGCACGATGTGGGCGTGGCACTTGTCAATACAAGCAAAAACGGAAAGGTCTTCGATAATTAATAAAAGGGACAGCACCTTACCATAGGTTCGACTTTTGTTACCCCACCATCGAAAAGAAAGGCACCTCTTACAGGTGTCTTTCTTTGATTATTACGGTGAGTGTAGGGGCGCATCATATCGCTCTCCGTGAGCGGAGCGATGCGGAATGGGGTTCGATCACCTGCCGCAGAGCGTCCGACCGTGCTTGCACGAGGCGGCGGCAAGCGCATGGCGGATCACATGCACCGATTCCTGAAAGCCGACAAGATCCGGCCGCTCGCGACACAAAAACTCAAGGATCATATCCCTCCGCCCCGCAAAGGCGTTGATTCCGTCAAGGGGATTGTCGTAACGGATATTAAAGGTCATGATCTTCAGCTTCATAATACTTTCCCCTTTGAAAATTCATTGGTGGTGATCCACTCGCCGCAGCCGAAGGGAGTGCCGAATTCAAGGAAGGCTTCGCAAGGGCTGTCATTTTCATAGATAAACGCAAAGCTATGATAGCCGCGCCCGATCTCAAGATCGACACGACCGCCACGGTGAAGCGCGGGAACATAGGGCATCCCCGCCGCACGGTGGTGAACCTCCTCACCGTTCTGAAGCACCGTCACCTCCGCATCACCATTGACCGCAAGCCGCATCCTGCACGCTACCGCGGGTTTTAAGGTAATGGAATACCGATAACGCCCCTCGGGAACTGTGAAGGCGGATGCTGTTGCCTCGACGGTGTAGTGTTCACCCGTATCGAGGTTTTCAACCGTGTAGCAACGCGCATCCGGAAAACCTGCCTCAACCGTAGCGCGGATGCCATTCAGACAAAAATCGAGAAGCAGAAGATTTACCGAAACACGGAAGGGTGGTTCGCGCTTTTCGACGACAAAGGAAAACTCACAGCTTTCACCCTCGGCAAGGTTTATCGCAAAGTGTGCAGGGCTTATGCGTGTGCCCTCTGCCGCACGAAGGGTAAGTGTTCCGCTCTTTGTCGATGCATCGGTGTTAGCGAGGCGGAGCTTCATGCAATATTCTCTGCCGTCATACGCATAGGCAACCGCATCGGGATAGACCAGTGTGGCCGCAAGAGGAGAAAGCGTAAGCAGGGATGCCTTTTCCTCGGATGGAGCATAGGCAAGCATCTCGTGATGAAGGGTATGGGGCGCCGCCATCTCAAAAGCAGGGGCATCGGCAGGCACGTCGACGATCTCGGTTGCGGAGCCATAGTACGCAAGCGCCTCGCGGCAAACATAATCCACGCGGTCACAAAACGCACCGATGTTCTCGGGGCTTTGCATATTTGTCATATTGCTCGAAAGCACCAGCTCATCCCCGATGGGATCGGTCCAACGGCGGTCGATCGAATCGGGATTCAGAATAGCATAGATCGAGCCGACCGTAGCACAGGTGCAATCGGCGTCGTACCCAAGCTCGGCTGCGGTGCAAATGGCACGGTCAAAGCTTCCTTCCGCGGCAAGAAGCGAGATCAGGATGAAGGAGAGATTGATCGTGACATCGGTCCAGTTTTCGGAGGGATAGCGTGAAAGCACCATCTCACGCACGGTGAGCGGATCGTGGGTGCGGTCCCACTCCGAGAGGGTATCACAAAAGGCGTTTGTCATACGGTGCTCCGCAGGCAAAAAGGAAAGCCCGATCTCAATCAGCCTTCTTGGATCGTTTTCCAAGAAAGCAGCACTTTCCAGTGCCGAAAGAAAGATGGCCGATAGGATGCCATCATCATAATGATCCACGCAGGCATCTTCGATAGCCATGCGCACGGCAAGCTTGGGGTCAGCAGGGGCAAGACACGCCCAAAGCTCGCTACGGATGGCACTCCCCATCCCGCCGTGGAAATGGTTGTTATAGATGCCGCTGAGTGGTGCGCGGAGCAGCTTTTCATAATTGGCGCGCGCCACACCGTATTCGTCGGGGAGCGAGCAGCGGTTATAGTAGCGCCAGGTATCCCCTAAATGATAACGGCAGACAGGCAGACCGTGTTGCATCACGATCTGAAGATTGGAAATCTGCAGATCAAGGTCATCGTTCGGGAGCATTTCTGTTGGCACGGGATCGTAATAGGAGATCTTTGCCGTATCAAGATGCCCCTCGCGCGGGATGCCGAGCGTTCCGCCGACCGTCTTTCCAATAAAGCAGGCGTTCAGCTTTTTGCGGTAGATCTGATAATCAAGTTTCATCGCTCTTTCTCCTTTTCAGTCACTGAATTGATTATATCACGCGCAAAATAAGACATCAATGACGAAAAGCGTCATTTTCATTGACTTTTTTTGATTTTTTTGCTATTCTTATCACAAGGGGGTGATCGTGTGAAGGAAACACTTGCCGAGCGAAAGCTTGAACGAATTGATACTTATGATCCCGATGCGCTACGAACGATCAGCGTAAATTATCATCCGCGCGGCAGACTACTGTCTTACCACACCCATGACTTTTACGAGATCAACTATGTCCTTTGCGGCAATATTACCGAGGTGGTTTCAGGGCAGTGCCATTCCATGAAGGCGGGGGATGCGATACTGATGCATCCGGGGGTGTTTCATGTGGTCCGCGATGATGCGGATGCCACCGTCCTCAACATCCTGATCCGCCCACAATGGCTTCTCTCGGTACTTGCCACAAACAAGGTCGGTGAATTGGGCAAATTTTTGTCCACCGCCGCGGGGGAGGACTACACCGAGTACCTGATCTTTTCCGGCACGGATGCGAGGGCGCAGGTGGATGCGTTGATCCGCGAAGCAAGCAAAAAAACTCCCTATTCCTCCCTTGCGACCGAGGGGGCATGCCTTTCGCTTTTTGCCGTGCTCGCGCAGACGGCTCGACACATCGCTTTAGCAGAGCGGCAGGATAGTGGATATCGCCGCTTTGCCGCTATTCTTTCTTATCTTTATGAAAACATCCGGGAAGTGAGTGTTTCGGAACTTGCTGCACGCTTCGGCTATTCGGAGGCGCATCTGTCCCGCCTGTTTCGCCGTTATACAGGGGAATCTCCCATTACGCTGATCAAGCGGGCACGCCTTGTGCGTGCCACCTCACTGCTTTCGGATAGTGATGCTCCCGTAAGTCGTATAGCCGCCGAGGCGGGCTTCCCCTGTGCGCCATACTTTCACCGCCTTTTCAAGGCGACCTACGGCGTAACCCCTGAGGAATACCGCACGAAAAAAAGAAGACAGCGGTGGTAAGTTCCCCTATGCTCCACCATCAAAGAAAGACTCCTCTTGCAGGTGTCTTTCTTTTTGATTATTACGGTGAGTGTAGGGGATTCGAAGGGGAGCGGGAGTGAATGGGCGCAGAGCGCCCAGAGCCGCGACCGACCAAGCCACGGAGAAAAGGCGAAATCCACGCGGCTTTTCGTGGCCGTGGCGCGACCTAATCCCCTATGCTCCACCATAACAAAACAGACCGAACACCGGTCTGTTTTGTTTTTTATCCGCTACGGGGCTTCCAAGGAAGCCCCGTTTTTCCTTATATAGCAAGGGAAAACGGGGCCTTGATACTTTTTACACCCCAAGAAGCAAAACCGCGTACAGAGCGAATTTGAGGCTTGCTTCCCTCTTGCCTGCAAGAAAAAGAAACCTACCCAAACCTCGTAAAAAAAGAAAGTGGTCCTTTTTAAGGTATAATTTTTTGCATCAGTGGTCCTCTATAGAGGTCCGCCCACTAATTTCATATAAAGAAGATCAATAAAAGCGTTAATTGTTACGAAACAAAAAGAATCGTAATACTCGCCCCGCCTTGCGCGGGGCTTTTGTTTGGCTTTACGGTTGCCTTGCTTTTGAGGTAACACCCCGTTGGGGCAAAGAAAATGACAACCAAGGAGAAACCTTATATACAAATGATATGTGGACTATCCACCTGATTCATGTTATACTTTAAGCAAGCCGGCAAAAGAAATTTGTTTGGAGGTATCTATGTCACAGTTAAGCCAAACCTTGTCCACCCTTCGTAAGAAGAACAATCTCACGCAAGAGGAGTTTGGAGCTAAGTTGGGTGTTTCTGCGCAATCCGTGTCTAAATGGGAGAATAGTATTTCTATGCCTGATATTTGTCTGCTACCTATGATTGCAGAAACTCTTGGTGTAAGCATCGACGAACTCTTTGGCATCGAAAATCCATCTTTCCGAAAGACCACAGACGACTTCCCTGAAGAAATTCATAAAAAAATATTCAAGGATATCGCTTCTTGGTTTGATGAAACAGATTCATCGGATGTATTGAAAAAATACGACGACGAAAAGCTCAAAGACGCAGCATCCGTTGTTTTCACAAGAAAAGGAGCTGTTTTCGAGAACAACGGTATCGGGATCGTTTTTCCCCAATCCCCCGAAGAAGCACTCAAGCTTCTTAAAGACGAAGGGGCGATGTCATTCCTTTCGTTGTTGTCAGATTCAAGTGTTCTCACAACTCTCCATTACCTTGCAAAGACAAAGCAGTTTGCTACGGTCGCATCGCTTTCTAGCAGATGTGGGATGCCCCAAGAAGAAGTGCATACCGCGCTGACGAAGCTTCAAGAGTATCAACTTGTAAATCATGAGACTATCAATCTTGAGGACGAAGCCTTGACGATTTGGCGCATACAAAGAACCCATGTACTTCTCTTCGTTTATGCCATAATGGAAATCGCACAACACGCTTCAAAGCTTAACGACCGTTATTTCTGTTATCGCGGCGATAGTAGTTGGTGCTATTAACTGAATAGAAAAGGCGAGCTTTTCAAGGCTCGCCTTTTGTGTTTTGAGGGCAAAGTTCGATATAAAAATATGAAAATCTCAAAAAAGGATTGACAATATTACTCATAGGTAATATAATATTAGTACCTCGTTGCAAAGGATGTGAAAAACTATTGGAGTTAATAAAGACAGAAGGATTTAAAAATATATATGAAGTGGAGCAATTTCAAAAGGAGTTTAAAAAGATCGCCAAGAGGGATAGGCGATACTACGATTGGTTGCTTGCAAAACTTTCTGTACTAGAAGAAAAAGGAATGGGAGCATTAAAGTTAGAAAGTTTTGAACCCTTACCACACACAAATCCTAAACTATATTCAATTAGATATCCTCATTCTCCTCTTAATCCAAGGGCAATATATGTATATGCAAACGGGAATGACATCTATTTGTTAACCGCTTTTAAAGAAAGCAGTAAGAAAAGCAATAGTGATTACGATTCCGCGATTGAAGTTGCACACGAACGGCTAAAATATATAGAGAAGTATTATTAGCCTTAATCACACACGAAAAGGAGAACGGAAACAATGAAGAAAACAATTACCCAATCCACCAATTGGTTGACAGCAGGCCTTTCCGCAGAGGAACTGTTGGCAAAGAAGACCTTAGCTATCATAGCAGCAGATATTCAATTAAAAAGAATTGAAATGGGATTAGACCAAAAGCAATTCGCAAAATTATTGGGTGTAAGTCAAGGTATGGTATCCCGATGGGAAAGCGGAACATATAACTTTACTATTTCTACACTGGTAAATATCTGTGAGAAACTCGATCTTTCTTTTGAACCGCAAATTACTGCAAAAGAAACAGAGGTATTCGCAGCAGAAACTATATCTATGATGGCCTTTGATTTTACTGGTGCTGAGTATAGCGGTAATCGAACAGAAGAATTTGGCAGTTGGAAACCGAACAGAAAAAGAACAGAAGCAGGAGCGGCGGCATAATGGATTTTAATAAAGTTACAGCCGAGTTGGACTTTATAGGTTCTTCGATACATAATATCGAAATCAACGCGGAAATGATCTCAATATCCAATCAAACCAAAAAGAGCTTTGCATTGGATATCAAATGTAGTAAGCCACTAGTTAAGGATGGTGAAAAATTCGGAAAATTGTTAATGCAAGTAGGTGTTTCTCTAAAAAAAGAAGATGAGAATCAAGAACCCGACACATTCAAAATCGTTTTGGAAGGCGTTTTCAAAGCATCTGACAAAGTAGATGATGATAAATTTATGGAACTGTTGAACATCAATGGCGGCGCTGCACTGTATTCAGTCGCTCGTTCCAAAATGGAAGTATTGTCTAGCATTACCTACTCAGAAGGAAAAATTCTTCTTCCGATGATCAACATCATTCAGTATTTTTCGGAACGAAATACCCCTGACGATAGCGAATAATACAAGTTAACAATAAGGCAACCTATTCCTTAAGGTTCGACTTTCGTTGCACCCACTCCACCATCAAAGAAAGACACCTCTTGCAGGTGTCTTTCTTTGATTTTTACGGTGAGTGTAGGGGATTCGAAGGGGAGCGGGAGTGAATGGGCGCAGAGCGCCCAGAGCCGCGACTGACCGAGCCGCGGAGAAAAGCCGAAATCCACGCGGCTTTTCGTCACCGCGGTGAGACCGAATCCCCTATGCTCCACCACGGAAACGCCACCCTTTTGGGTGGCTTTTTGTTTCCGTAGTGGACCATCTATCGCCTCTCGCCCAGTTTCTGCGACCTTGCGGAGCAGAAATAGGTTCGCATTCCCGACGAAGAGCGCGCCGAGCTTGCTCGTAAGCGGCAAGTCGAGGAATATTGACGCTCGCGTCAAAATCCTAGATGGTCAACCCCTGAGGTTGACCTTTTTGATGTTTGCGCGGCAACTTCATTTAATGGATGTTTCAATATGAGTGTTCTTTTCTCTTAAAAGCGTTGCACTTGACAGTATAATTCACCTTTATACAAAAAGGGGCTGTCACATTTAGGCACAATCGCAAACAAAAAGGGATGTATGGTTTTTACATACATTCCTTTTTATCATCTTCGCAATTTGATTTGTTTTTGGATGAAAAACGCTGTTTTTCTGCCAATGCCATATCGTTTGTT
>JAZSGE010000121.1:0-16626 GCA_045532575.1 Eubacteriales bacterium
CACTTTTGAATCTTGAAACAGGTGAAATATATGCAGAATATACGACCGATGGCGGTCACTTAACATCCGCAGGATACGAGGTGCTTACAAATACGATAACTCCCGCACTCGAACAACTATTAGGTAGATAACTGCGCTTAACAGCATTACAAATTCCAATTTATAAAGCAGTTGATTTTGTGGTAAAAATCTTTATAAGTATAGCGCACTATACTCAGCTGTAATTAGTAGTGCTAAGTCGTGTGCTTTCAAGGAAAAAAGTAAAGGATAGCGAAATTTCGCTATCCTTTTGTCTAAAAAATCCCTAAGAGTGACGCCCTAACAGGCGATTTTTTGATCATTGCAGAGTCTCGAATTTATAGCCGACGCCCCAGACGGTCTTGAGGGTCCATTTATCCGACACGCCCTCGAGCTTTTCGCGCAGGCGCTTGACGTGGACATCGACGGTGCGGCTGTCACCGTAATACTCAAAGCCCCAGACCTTATCGAGGAGCTGGTCGCGCGTATAGACGATGTTGCAATGCGAGGCTAAGAAGTAGAGAAGCTCAAGCTCCTTTGGCGGGATGTCGATCGGCTTTCCGCACAGCTTCAGCTCATACTTCTGACGGCTGATCTCAAGGTTTTCAAAGCGCACGACCTCGTCGTTCGGGCCGTTTTGGGCATTGTAGCGGCGGAGCACCGCCTTGATGCGCGCCGACAGCTCATTGAGGTCGAAGGGCTTGATGACAAAGTCATCCGCTCCGAGCTCAAGCCCGAGCACGCGGTCAAAGACCTCGCCCTTGGCGGTCACCATGATGATCGGCTTTTGCGAGATCTCACGGATCTCACGGCAGACCTGGCGGCCGTCCTTCTTCGGCATCATGATGTCGAGCAGCACGATATCGGGATCGTAGGAGTGGAAGGCCGAGAGCGCCTCCACACCGTCATAGGCCACCTTGACCTTGTAGCCCTCGTTTTCAAAATACAGGCGCATCATGTCGCAGATATTGGGGTCGTCATCCGCGATGAGAAGCTTGATATCGGTCATCTTGATCGTCCTTTCCGTAAGGTAGTGGCAAAAGGCGGTGCCTTTGCCGGGGGATACCGTACAATTACAGTATAAAGGATTTTTGCGAGGGGTGTGTGAATTCCCTGTGAATTTCCTACACTTATCAAGTATAACACGAAAGAGGGAGGGCTGTCAAGGCGGGCTTTTCCCCAAAATTCGATTGCTGTGATGAGACGGCACCGAAAGACATGCGGCATCTTTTCGGAAAACGCCTTGTCTTTGGGCGGAAAATGTGGTATAGTATACCTATCAAGGCTCGGCGTGACCGAGATAATAGGCAAAAGACAAGAGAGGAGCCGGTATGGTACTTGAGCTTAAGGGCATCCAAAAATCCTTTGGCGAAAAGGAGGTCCTCCGTGACATCTCCTTTACGGCGGAGGGGGGCAAGGCGTTTGGCCTGCTCGGGAGAAACGGTGCGGGGAAGACAACGTCGATCCGCATCCTGATGAACGTATTTCCCGCGGACAGCGGAGAGGTTCTGATCGACGGTCACCCCATCGATTACGACAGGGTCGGCATCGGATATCTCCCCGAGGAGAGGGGACTATATCCCAAGAAACTGATCATTGATCAGCTGGTGTATTTTGCCGAGCTGAAGGGCATGAGCGCAAGGGATGCCGTCAAGGCGGTGGACTATTGGCTCGAGCGGCTCGGGATGAGCGAATACCGCAACAAGCGCCTAGACACGCTTTCTAAGGGAAATCAGCAGAAGATCCAGCTGATCACGGCCCTTGCGCACGACCCTGCGATCGTGATCCTTGACGAGCCCTTCTCGGGGCTTGACCCCGTCAATGCCATGCTCCTGAAGGACGTGGTCAAGGAGGAGATCGGGAAGGGGAAGATCGTGCTCTTTTCGAGCCATCAGATGAGCTATATCGAGGAATTCTGCGACAGCATTGCGATCATCAACGCGGGCCGGGTCGCGGTTGGCGGCGATCTGCGTGACATCAAGAGAAACTATGTGCGCGATAAGCTGGTGGTGAGCACGGCGGATCCCGCACCGATCAAGGCGGATCTTGGCGCACAGTGCACCGCCCGCGAGGACGGGACCCTGCTCATTCAGCTCGAGCATCCCGAAAAGAAGCAGGCCATGATGAAGAGGCTGATCGAGAGCTATGACCTCGATGAGGTCAAGGTGTTTGAGCCGTCCTTGAACGACATTTTTGTTGAATACGCAGGGGAAGGGGTGTAAGGCCTTGAAGCAGTTCGGAAAAATACTGAAGTTTGAGCTCAAGGGGTATCTTCGGAACAAGCTCTTTGTGGGAATCACGATCTTCCTGATGGTGGCCATTGCGATCGTTATGTTCATCCCCAACCTGATCGCCGCGATCGGCTCGGGAGACGGGGGAGACGATGTGCCCACCGACCGCCCCGTGATGCTCATATACGCCGAGGACGCGGTGCTCGGGGGGCGCGTTGTGCAATACTTTGAGCCCGCATTTGCCGAGTACGAGGTCAAGCTCGCCGAGGGGAGCCTTGCGGATGTAAAGACCGCGATCGTAGCGGGGGAGGCCGAGTGCGCCTTCCTGATGAACAGCGCCTCCTCGTACACCTACTACGTCAATAACCTCTCGATGTATGACAGCAATGCGGCGGTCGCCACCACCGTTTTGCAGGAGGTCTACCGCATCACCGCAATGCTCGAGAACCAGCTACCGCCCGAGGTCGTTATGGAGATCATGGCGGTGGAGATCGAGGGAACCACCGAGGCCCTCGGCAAGGATCAGATGCAGAATTTCTTCTACACCTACATTATGATCTTTGCCCTGTATATGGTCATCCTGCTTTACGGGCAGATGGTCGCCACCAACGTTGCGACAGAGAAGAGCTCACGTGCGATGGAGCTCCTTGTCACGAGCGCAAGACCCACGAGCATGATGTTCGGCAAGGTCCTTGCCTCCTGCCTTGCGGGCTTTGCCCAGCTTGTTCTAGTCTTCGGGACGGCGATCCTCCTTTATAACATCAATAGGGATGCGCTGAATAACCCCCTGATCTCCTCGATCTTTGATATTCCGATCGAGCTCTTTATCTATCTGATCGTCTTCTTTGTTCTCGGCTTCCTGATCTACGCCTTTATGTTCGGCGCGATCGGCTCGACAGCCTCAAAGCTCGAGGACATCAATACCTCGGTGATGCCGATCACCTTCCTTTTCATCATTGCCTTCATTGTTGTCATGTTCTCGATGAGCGCGGGCTCGGTCGATAACGTGGCGATGCGGATCTGCTCGTATATCCCCTTCACATCGCCGATGGCGATGTTCACGCGGATCTGCATGAGCACGGTGCCGTGGTACGAGATCCTGATCTCGATCACCATTCTCGTCGGCTCGACGGTCGGTATCGGGGCGCTGTCGGCGAGGATCTACCGTGTGGGGGTCCTTCTCTACGGGATGCCTCCGCGCTTCTCGACCATCATGAAGACGGTATTCAAGAAGCAGTAAGCGGCGCGGATGCCCACTTTCTGAGGCAAGCGACGGAAAACACCGCGAATTCGGCCGATATCTCTTGAAAACGAGCGAGAGATGTGGTATACTTTATCAGTACATGCTGCCTTTTTGCGACAATTATATGTAAGGAGATCAAACGATATGAAGCTTGGTATCGTAGGCCTGCCGAACGTTGGGAAGAGCACGCTTTTTAATGCTCTCACCAATGCCGGTGCCGCCTCTGCGAATTATCCCTTCTGCACGATAGACCCGAACGTTGGCGTTGTGGCGGTTCCCGACAGCCGCCTTGACCGTCTTGCCGAGGTCTACCATCCCGAAAAATACACGCCCGCCGTCATTGAGTTCGTGGATATCGCCGGCCTTGTGCGCGGCGCCTCCAAGGGCGAGGGACTTGGGAACAAGTTCCTCTCAAACATCCGCGAGGTGGATGCGATCGTCCACGTGGTGCGGTGCTTTGAGGACAACGACATCATCCATGTTGACGGTGGCGTAAATCCGACGCGTGACGTTGAGACCATCAACCTTGAGCTGATCTTCTCGGACCTTGAGATCGTTTTGCGCCGCCTTGAGAAGGCGACAAAGCTGGCAAGGACCGATAAGGAGGTCGCCCGTGAGGTGGCTGTGCTTGAGCGCATCCGGGCGGTCCTCGAGGAGGGGCGCTGTGCGCGCACGCTCGAGCTTGACGAGGAAGAGGAGGCGCTGATCGCCGAGACCCGCCTTCTGACGAGAAAGCCTGTCATTTATGTGGCGAACATCAGCGAGGATGAGGTCAGCGGCGGCTATCTTGAAAATCCCGCGTACTGCGCGCTTGCCGCCTTCGCGGCTGAGGAGCACTCGGGCATTATTGCCGTGTGTGCGCAGATCGAGGCCGAGCTTTCGGATATGACGGGCGAGGACAAGGCAGCCTTCCTTGAGGATCTTGGGATCGAGGAGAGCGGGCTTGATAAGCTCATCCGCGCCGGCTATCAGCTCCTTGGGCTGATCAGCTATCTGACGGCAGGACCGAAGGAGGTCCGCGCCTGGACGATCACCGAGGGGACCCGGGCACCGCAGGCGGCAGGGAAGATCCACAGCGATTTCGAGCGTGGCTTTATCCGTGCCGAGGTCGTGGCGTACGAGGATTTCCTCCGTGAGGGGAGCATCAACGCGGCGCGTGAGCATGGCCTTTACCGCAGTGAAGGTAAGGAGTACGTGATCCGCGACGGGGACATCGTGCTGTTCCGCTTCAATGTGTGACAAAGCGACTGTCGCATTAAGGCATAACCGCAAACAAATGAAAAACCACCCGCTATGCGGGTGGATTTTTATTTGAAACGGTAAAGGAAGACCCCGGGCGAGGTCGAAAGGCGGACCCCGGGGGAGAGCGGGCCGAGGGAGACGGCCGAGGGGGAGGCGACCGCAAGGTGCTCAAGGGACGAGGGGAGGCGTGGGAGTTTTGTCGTTCCCTCCTCCTCGGGATACGCGCCGAGGATCAGGCATTCGGCCACGGAAAGGAGCGCGTCGCGTCTTTCCTCGGGAAGCAGGCGGAGGGCGCTTGGCGAGGCGTAGAGTGCCTCCTTCCCTCGGCTTTCGGCGTAGAGGAGAAGCGGAGGATGGGCGAGATAGGGAGAGGAAAGATCGCTCAGGAGACGGAGCTCGATAGCGCCGACGATGAGGATCGCCGAGGCTTCGGCCTCGGTGACGGGGATCCCGATCTCGTTGGCCCTTTGGCGTGTCGCCCCGTGGGCTTCATCGGCGGTATCGCCTGTGAGGAGGAGCTCGGCCACCCGGATCCTCTCGGAAAGCGCGGCAAGATATGCGGGACAGTCCTCTGTGCAATGCGGCAGGATCAGAGTGTCGATCTCGGTGATGTAGTTATCCTCAAGCGTTGCTCGCAGGGTATAGAGTGAGGCCTCGTTGGCGGCGGTATCGATCACCGCTGTCTTTCCATTTGAGGAAAGCACGAGATACTCGCCCTTGTAGTGGCGGATATAGAGGAGGATATCGCGGCGTGTGCCATAGAGGTGACAGGAGAGAAGGGTGACGGTAAGGAGCAGGGCGGCCGAGGTAAAGCGGAGGAGAAAGGCCTTGGCAGAGGGCAGCCTTCGCACAAGGAGAACGGCAAGGTAGGCGGAAAAGGCGAGGATCGCAAGGAGTGACAGGGGATACGCGACCGAGATGTAGGTGCCGCCGAGCGAGGAGAGCCATCCGACAAGCGAGAGGACAAGGCGCGTAAGGCGTTTGACGGCGAGGGTATAGAAGCTCCCACCACCGAAAAGAAGAAGGGGTGGCGAGAGGATCAGAAGGAGATCGACAAGAGGGGAGACGAGGAGGTTGGAGAGTGGGGAGATGAGCGAAAGCTCGCCAAAGGCGAAGGCGGACAAAAGAAGCGTGAAGAGAAGGGCAAAGAGCGAAAAGAGGAGCGAATCGGAGATGGCACCGAGAATACGTGTGCGCCCGGTTCTTTTTCTTTTGCGCCTTGTGAAGAGCTCTCCTGCCACGAGCAGACCGAGGGTGGCAAGGAAGGAGAGCCAAAGGCCAAGGTCGGCGATGGCGCCCGGCGAGAGAAGCGAAAGGAGCGCGACCGAGAAGAAAAGCGAGGTCATGGGATCGGGAGGGAGGCGAAAAAGCGTACCGAGCTCGGCGATCGTCAGCATGGCGGCGGCGCGCAAGAGCGACAGCGGTGCTCCCGAGAGAAGGGTGTAGAAGCCAACGAAGAGGAGGAGCACGGAAAACGAGAGGGGACGGGGGACACCGAGAAGGCGAAGGAGGCGGCGCAAAAGGAGGGTCAGCACGGTCAGATGCATGCCGCTGAGGGCTAAGGCATGGGAAAGTCCCGTGCGGCGGAAGGCAAGCTCGACCGAGGGCGAGAGGGCCTCGCGGTTCCCGAGGAAGAGTGCCGAGAGAAAGGAGCCCTCGGTGGGGCCGAGGCGCAGGAGCAGGCGGTCGGAAAGACGGGAGTTGAGGGCGCGCATCCGCGCGCTGAGGCCGTGGGGTGCTCCGGGGGTGACGTCAAGAAGCTCGGAGAGTGAAAGACACCCGGCGAGGCCCTTGGCGTAATAGTAGGGATCCCCGGTATAATCGGCGCTCGGGGTAGCGGTGAAGGTAAGGCGATACCCCGGGGAGAGGACGGTATCCTTCACCTCCTTCGGCAGTCGCAGGTGGAGGCGAAGGCCAATGGCATCACCGTCAAGCTCCTCAAGGCGGACGGTGTAGAGCCGGTAGGTGGTGGTCTCGGCCTCGTGGGCCTCCACCGTGGCGGTGAGCCGAGCGCTGTCCTTTGGCTTTTCAAGGGGCAAGCGCAGGGAGGAGGCGTAGAGCCATTGCACAAGGATGCCTACCAGGAGGCAGAGGGAGACGGCAACACAGAGAAGCGCTCCCCGTGTCTTCTTACGAAGCCGAGGGAGCGCTACAAGGAAAAGGATGAGAGCGGGGATCAGCAGAAACAGCAAGGATACCCGATGAAGAGTGGCGGCGAGTGCCAGGAGCGAGGCGAGGATAAGGGCCGATGAGCACAGCGCCAGGGGGCGTTTTTCAAACAGGCTCATAGGTGGGGGCTTCCTCGGTCTCGGCTTCGATCTCAAGTGTGGGCTCGGGCCTCGCAAAGAGGTAATGGACGCCGAGAGGGAGGACAAAACGAGTGGCCGAGGGAACGAGGGAGATCGCAAGGTCGGTGATGTACTCGGTCTCACCGTCGGCGCAGAGCATGGTTTCCTCGGCAAAATGCATACAAAGGGTCCTTGCCCGGCGGTATGTAACGTATTTCTTGGCAGTTTCAAGGTGGTTGCCGGCCTTATAGGAGCCGACGAGCGAGAGGAAGGTCAAGCGCGAGACCTTCTCGATGATGTTGACATCAAGGAGGCCGTCGTCAATCGAGGCGAGAGGAGCCGCGCAATAGCCGCCGCCGTAGTAGCGGCCGTTCCCGACCGTCATCAAAAGGAGGGGGCGATCGATCACCTCGCCGTCCTCAAGCTCGATGTGCATATCAGTGGTCAGCTTGTGCAAGAGGGTGGCCGCGACACCGACGGTGTAGGCCATCCCCGAGGGGATCAGCTTGCTCTTTTTGAATTTCATGGTGCGCTCGACCACGTGACAGTCAAAGCCGATGTTCAGCATATTCACGCAGTAGCGGTCGTTGTAGCGGATGAGGTCAATGGGGGTGGGAGTGCCCTCGATCTGACGTGCGATATCGAAGAAGGCGGCGCGGTCGTCAAAATTGCGGCAGAAGTCGTTCCCCGTTCCGATCGGGATGAGGGCGAACTCGGCGCGCTCATCGGTCGGGGCGCCGTTCACGCATTCGGAAAGGGTGCCGTCTCCACCGCAGGCGTAAAAGCGGTGGCGCTCGCCGTCGGCTGCCATGACCGAGGCGACATAGACGGCGGCATCGCCGATGCACGTCGTATAGTAGATTTCAAAGTCGATCCCGGCCTCGGTGGCGGCAGCTTCGATCTTTTTCGACAGCGTGTTGACATGGGTGCCCTTGCCGGCGGCGGGGTTGATGATGAAATGATGCTTCATGAATGTCTCCCTAAGAGTTAGTGTCACAGCTTTTTACGGATCATGTCATAATAGGCGCGGGCCGCCTGCTCGGTCTTGTTTTCGCCAAAGCGGTAGTAGTGGCGACCGAGGAGATCCTCGGGGAGGTAGGTCTGCTCGACATAGTGATTCGGGTAATCGTGGGGGTAAAGGTAGCCGCGGAAATTCGGTCCGTGAAGGTGCTCGGGCAGGATCTGACCGCGGCCGGCCTCGATGTCCTCGCGCGCCGCGGCGTAGGCCAGGTAGGCGCTGTTGGATTTTGGGGCGGTGGCCAGGATCACGGTGGCATTGGCGAGGGGAATGGCGGCCTCCGGGAGGCCGAGGTCACGCGCACTCTCGGTGCAGGCGCGGACGATGACGGGGGCCAGGGGGTAGGCCATGCCGATGTCCTCGCTGGCGATCACCTGTAGGCGGCGGATGGCGGCGAGAAGGTCACCGGCGGCCAGGATCTTGGCGAGATAGAAGACGGCGGCATCGGGGTCGCTGCCGCGGATCGACTTCTGAAGAGCCGACATCAGGTCGTAATGCCCGTCTCCTGTCGGGGAAAAGGCGCCGGCATAGGCAGGGAAGAGGTCCTTGAAGTCCTCCTCGGTGAGCGTGTCACCGGCGAGATAGTAGGCGTTTTCAAGAATGCCGACCGAGCCGCGGACATCACCGCCGGCCCGGGCGGCAACGGTGGCGAGGAGGGCGTCGTCGGCCGTTTTTTCTGTGCCGTTTTCGGCATTCAGCGCGGCGAGTGCGCGCTGAAGGAGGGGGACACAGGCCTCGGGCTCGACCGGGCGGAATTCAAAGACAGAGGAGCGCGAGAGAATGGCCGGGTAGATCGCGAATGTGGGGTTCTCCGTCGTGGAGGCAATGAGGGTGACGCGTCCGTCCTCCATGTATTCCAAGAGGGATTGCTGCTGCTTTTTGTTGAAATACTGGATCTCATCAAGGTAGAGGAGAACACCGCCGGCGCCGAACATATTGGAGGTCTCGGTGACGACGGCCTTGACGTCCGCGAGGGTGGCGGTGGTGGCATTCAGACGGCAGAGATGGAGGTCGGTGGCCTTGGCGATGATGCCGGCGGCGGTGGTCTTGCCCGTGCCGGGAGGGCCGGCAAAGATCATGTTGCCCACGCGGCCGTGCTCCAGCATACGGCGCAGGATGCCGTTTTTACCGACGAGGTGCTCCTGCCCCACCATCTCATCGAGTGACTCGGGGCGGATCCTATCGGCAAGCGGACGGTAGCTCATAGCGGTTTCCTTTCAAGAGAAGGTGTTTTCGGTAATGCGGAAGAGGCGGTGGACCTCCTCGGCGAGGGGGCGGTGCGCGGGATCGCTAAGATCGGGATCCTCGGCCAGAAGCGCGGCGGCCTCGGAGAAGGCGGCGGCGATGATCTCGGGGGAGGCTGCCGAGGCGATCGGGGAGAAGCGGAGGCCGCCGCTTTGACGGATGGTATCGCTCTCGGCGGCGAAGAAGTCGCCGGGGCCGCGCAGGCGGAGGTCCTCCTCGGCGATCGCATAGCCGTCATAGGTGCTGCAAAGGGCGGTAAGGCGGCGCTTTGAGGTCTCCTCCTTGGCATCCGAAACCAGGATGCAATAGGACTTGCGGGTGCCGCGCCCGACACGGCCGCGCAGCAGATGCAGCTGAGAAAGGCCGAAGCGCTCGGCATTTTCAACGATCATCAAGGAGGCATTCGGCACATTGACACCAACCTCGATGACGGTAGTGGAGACAAGGATATCGATCGCCCCCTCGGCAAAGCGCCGCATGACGGAATCCTTGTCCGCAGGCTTCATACGGCCGTGAAGGCAGGCGACGGTACAGTCGGGGAAGAGGGCGGTCAGCTGCTCGGCATGGTCGACGGCGGTCTTTAAGGGGAGGGGCTCACGGTCCTCGGGAAGAAAGACACGGCCAAGGGGGATGGCATCGGGTTCCTCCTCCTCGATCGCAGGGCAGACGACATAGACCTGGCCGCCCTCTGCGACGGTGCGGCGGATAAAGCCGTGGAGCCGCTCACGGAGAGGCTCACCGACGAGGAAGGTATCGACACGCTGACGTCCGCTCGGCAGCTCGGTAATGCGGGAGATATCGAGGTCGCCGTAGAGGACGAGCGCAAGGGTGCGCGGAATGGGGGTGGCGCTCATGACGAGGAGGTGGGTATTGGGGTTCCTGTCACGGATGGCGGTCCTTTGACCGACACCGAAGCGATGCTGCTCGTCGGTGATGGCGAGACCGAGGTCGGCAAAGACCAGCTTCTCATTCAAAAGAGCGTGGGTGCCGATCAGAAGATCGGTGCGCGGCACATCCTCGCCCTGGAGGGAAGCGTAGATCCTCGTTTTTTCGCGCGCGGTGGTCGAGCCGAGCAGGAGCTCGGTGTGTGCACCAAGCGCCGTAAAGAGGGGCGAGAGCTCGTTGTAATGCTGGCGCGCCAATATCTCGGTGGGGGCCATAATGGCGACCTGGTGGCCGTTCAGGATGGCGATGTAGGCGGCAATGGCGGCGCAGACGGTTTTTCCACAGCCGACGTCGCCGACCAGGATGCGGCTCATGGGGCGGCGGTCCTCCCGCGCCATGTCGGCCGCGATCTCGCGGACGGCGGCCTTTTGCGAGGCGGTCAGCTCGTAGGGGAGACGGTCAAGAAGCGGTGTGATATTCTGCCTTTCACAGCGAGGTGCCAAGGCACCCCGGTGGGTGCGGCGCGAGAGCGAAAGGCCGAGGGAAAAGGTGAGGTATTCGTCAAACGCCATGCGGTCAAAGGCCGGGCGGAGAAGGTCCTGCGTCAGGGGATCGTGCAGAGTTTTGATGGCGGTCGCCAGGGTTGGAAACAAATATTTTTGACGGATATTTTCGGGCAGAAAGTCAGAAAGGCCCGAAAGGCAGGGAAGCGCGGCGGCGACGGCGGTGGCGATGATCTTACTGCTGATGCCCTCGGTCAGAGGGTAACGCGGTACCATGTCCGGGAGGGGGCGATCGGCCAGGATCGGCTCATAGGCGGGGTTCGTCATGCGGTAGAGCCTTTTGTCCTGCGTAAGGATGCCGTAGAAGCGAAATTCATCCCCCACCGTGAAGACGTCACGGCAGTAGGGTTGGTTGAAGAAAACGATCTCGACGGTCCCCGTTTCGTCAAAGGCGCGGAATTTAGTCAGGGTCATATGACGGGGGAGCTTGGCGGTTTTCGGCTCTGTGGCCACGATGAGGGAGAGGGCGTGCGCTGTGCCGTCGGTCGCCTCGGCCACGGTGCGGATGTCACCGCGATTCTCGTAGGCGCGGGGAAAGTGATAGAGAAGGTCGCGCACGGAAAAAATCCCGATGCGGGCGAGGGCCTCCGCACGGGTCTTGCCGATCCCCGAAAGGTCGGTCACCGGGCTATTCAGGGTCAATTCCTTCATAATCGTTCACCTTCTACCCTCTATTTTACTACAAAACCGCTACGGTGGCAAGATTTTTTTGCGGTTTTTATCGGTAGGCAACAAAAAAACGAGAAAAAACGATATGCCTGTTTACAAGGACTGTTTTTTATGCTATAATATGCCTTAAGAGTATATATTTTAGAAGGGAGGAGACCGCATGAAAAAGGATCCCAAGCTGGCGACAAGGCTGGATATTGCCTTTATGATCGCCCTCTTTTGCGTAGCGATGGCGCTTTTCCTCCTTCTTGGAGTTCTGTTCCCCTCGATCGGCCTCCTCTTCTTTGGAATGCTGTCGGTCCTCTTTTATCTGGCGGCGCTGGCCCTTTGGCTCCTTTACCGCCGGGGACGCGAGGGTGTCTCCTCTCCGCAGAACGTTGACGATCTTTTTGATACCGAATTCGGGGCGGCACTGGAGAAGATGCTCCACCCGGTGATGCTTTGCGACGAAAACGGGCGCGTGCTCTTTTGTAATCCCGCCTTCCTTGCGCTTGCAGGACGCGAAAGCGTGCCTGCAGGCACCCCCTTTGCCCATATGTGTGTTCTGCGCCGTGAGGGGGAGGATGAGGTGTATGCCGATTTCGGCTTGCGGCATTGCCGGATGCACCGCGTTCCGCTGAAGAGCGGGCGGCATCGCTACATGCTCTTGAACTTCTACGATGAGACCGACAAGCGGCAGGCTGAGCGCCTCTATGCCGACGAGCGCACGGTGGTCGGCTATGCCATTGTCGATAACCTCGAGGAGATTTTGCAGTTTGTGCAGGATGAATACGCGGTGACCTCGGCCAGGGTCGAGGAGCGGCTCCGCGAGTGGGTCGCCGGTATGGGCGGCCTTCTGCGCGCCTATGACAGGAATAAGTACCTCATCCTCTTCGATAACATCCACCTCGAGGAATGTCTGCAAAATCGCTTCAGCATTCTGGATGAGATCCGCAGCATCCGCGTGGGCGATGCTATGCCGATCACGATATCGCTCGGTGTTTCACGTCTCCCGGGGAAGACCCTGGCCGAGCGCGAGAGTGCCGCGCAGTATGCCCTCGACCTTGCCCTCCAGCGCGGCGGCGACCAGGTCGTTTTCCGTGACGAATACGGTGTATCCTTCTTCGGCGGACGGACCAAGACGGGCTATAAGCGCGTGAACATCAAGGCGCGCGTTGTGGCGCGCCAGCTCCTTTCCCTCATTGGGCGCTCGGACAACGTGCTTGTCATGGGGCACCGCTTTGGGGACTACGATTCCTTTGCGGCCTGTGTGGGCCTTGCGCGGATGGCGCTCAACCAGGGCGTGCGTGTCAACATCGTGGTCAACAAGGATGACGAAAACCTTCGTCCCTGCTTCCAGAAGATCGCGAATCTTGAGGAATATCAGGGGATGTTTGTGGACGGCGCCGAGGCGCTTGACCTTGTGAATGCCGATACCCTTGTCATTGTGGCGGACGTCAATAACTCGGGCTACGTGGAATGCCCGCCGCTGATGGAGAAGGCCGCCACGGTGGCCGTGATCGATCACCACATCAAGACGGCGGCGTACAATTCCTCCGTCAAGCTCGAGTACATCGAGCCCTCGGCCTCCTCGGCCTCCGAGCTCGTTTCCGAGATCATTGAGCAGAATACGGGGGCGAGGATCCTGCGCCCCGAGGAAGCCGAGCTCCTGCTTTCGGGTGTGCTCCTTGACACCAAGCGCTTCACACGCAACACGGGTACGCGCACGTTTGCTGTGGCGCAGTTCCTGCGCGGTGCGGGTGCCAACCCGAGCGAGACCTTCGAGTTCTTCAAGACAACGCCCGAGGATCTCGAGAAGGAGGCGCATTTCAACAGCAATGTCATCATTTACCGTAAGCACGTGGCGATCGCCGCCTGCGACGGCGAGGATGTTGACCAGAGCTACCGCATTGCCGCGGCCAAGGCGGCGGACGGTCTTCTGGGCGTTAAGGGGGTCAACACCTCCTTTGCCATTGCCAAGATCGAGGATACCGTGTACATCTCGGCCCGCTCGGACGGTACGGTGAACGTACAGATGATCCTTGAAAAATTCAACGGTGGCGGCCACTTTGACGTGGCGGGGGCGCAGATCCAGAATGCCACGGTGGAGGATGTGATCGAGGGACTGCGCGAGTCGATCGACGAATACATTGATACTAAGCTCAAAGGAGAAGAGATATGAAGGTAGTGTTGCTTGCCGACGTTAAGGGGCAGGGAAAGAAGAATCAGATCGTGGATGTTTCGGACGGGTACGCCAGAAACTTCCTCCTGCCGCGCAAGCTCGCGGTGCTCGCCGATGCCAAGGTGATGGGCGAGATCAAGTCGAAGGAGGAGGCCGAGGCCTTCCGTGTGAAGGAGGAGCAGAAGGCTGCGCATGCCCTGGCCGAGCGCCTTGCGACCGTGACCGTCAAGATCAAGTGCGCCGCCGGTGCGGATGGCCGCCTTTACGGTGCTGTGACCGCCAAGGATGTGGCGGAGGTGCTGGCGCGTGACTTCGGCATCACGGTGGATAAGCGGAAGATCTCGATGAACGAGCAGATCCGCTCCTATGGCGTTTTCCCCGTGGAGGTACGCCTTTACACCGATATCATCGGTAAGTTCTCGGTAGTAGTTCACGAATAACGGAGCAAACTATGAGCGAAGAGTTGGGAAGGAGACTTCCCGTATCTATTGAGTCTGAGCAGGCGGTGCTCGGGAGCATCCTGATCCGCCCTGACAGCTTTGAGGAGATCGCCGGCACGCTGGATGCCGACGATTTCAGCCTTGAGGAGCATAAGCGCATCTATTCGACAATGCGCTCGATGTTCCTTGCGAGCCGTAATATCGATACGGTGACCCTCGTCAACACCCTGGTGCAGGAGGGCGTCTATTCCGAGTCGGGCGGCGTCGAGTACATCAAGACCCTGTCCTTCAGCGTGCCGAGCGCCTCCAACATCCGTGACTACGCCCGTGCCGTGAAGGATAAGGCGATGCTCCGCCGGCTCATCATGGCCTGCGACGATATCGAGGATACCGCGTACAGCGAGCAGGGAACTGCCGAGCAGATCATCGACAGCGCCGAGCAGACGATCTTTGAGATCGCGCAGAAGCGCAGCTCGAAGGAGTTGCGCCATATCCGTGATGTGGCACAGACGGTCTACATGGATCTGACCGAGCTTTCGCAGCATCCCGACGAGGTGCGCGGCGTTAAGACGGGATACAGCGGCCTTGACCGCGTTCTCGTTCAGCTGGGCTACGGCGACTTTGTCATCGTTGGTGCCCGCCCCGGTATGGGTAAGACGAGCTTTGCCGTCAACATTGCCACGAGCGTTGCCAAGAGCACCAAAAAGACGGTGTGCATCTTCTCGCTCGAAATGTCCTCCGAGCAGTTAGTCAACCGTATGCTGGCCAGCGAGGCGCAGATCGACAGCACGACCCTGCGCCGGGGGTCTTTGTCACCGAACGACTGGGTGCGCCTTGCCGATGCGGCCGCCGAGCTTTCCTCCTGCGAGATCCTCCTTGATGACACGACACAGATCACGGTCACCGATATGAAGGCAAAGCTCAGGAGAGTCAAGGATCTCGGCCTTGTGGTGGTCGACTACCTCCAGCTGATGCAGAGCGGCAAGAACATGGACAGCCGTGTGCAGGAGGTCTCGGATATTTCGAGAAACCTGAAGCTGATGGCCAAGGAGCTTGGTGTTCCGATCGTTTGCTGTGCCCAGCTCTCGCGTAACCCCGAATCCAAGGGGCGCGGCTCGAAAAAGCCGATGCTGAGTGACCTGCGTGACTCGGGTGCGATCGAGCAGGACGCCGATATCATCCTGTTCCTTTACCGTGAGGACTATTACGGTACCGATGAGAAGGACGGCCAGGTGGCCGAGACCGATGCCAGCAAGATCGATGTGATCATTGCCAAGAACCGTCATGGCGGTGTGGGCACGGTGCAGATGAACTTTGATAAGGCGTATACGCGCTTCTATTCCATTGCGGACAACGTGGGAGACGCGCCGCCCGTATGATGCCCTATCCTTTTTCGGGGTTGCTTGCGCGCTGTGCTGAGGAGAGGCTGTCCTCCTTCCTCTCGGAGGAGGGGCTGCTTTCTCGCTTCCGTGAGGGGGTTCTTGTGGCACTCTCCGGCGGCGCCGATTCGGTCTTCCTTTTGCGGCTTTTGAGCGCGCTTTCTGCCGCGGAGGGGTTCACCGTCCGCGCTCTTCACGTCAATCATGGGATCCGTGGGGAGGAGGCGGCGCGTGATGAGGCGTTTTGCCGCGAGCTTTGTGAGGAGCTTGCGATCCCGCTCACCGTTGTGACGGTAGACGTCCCGACCGAGGCCGCCGCGTGCGGCGAGGGGCTGGAGACGGTGGCGCGGCGCTTGCGGTATGCGGCGCTTTACGAGCATCTCGAGGCGACCCCCGACATCACCTATATTGCGACGGCGCATAACGCGACCGATCACCTTGAGACCGTCCTCCAGCATATCCTGCGCGGCGGAGGTGCCTCGGCACTCCTTGGCATCCGCCCTGCGCGCGATCGCCTGCTCCGCCCCCTCCTTTGCCTTACGGGCGAGGAGATCCGAGGGGCGCTGACCGCCGGCGGCCTCCGATATATGCTTGACAGCACCAACGGCGACACCTCGATCGGCCGCAATTATGTGCGGCATGAGATCCTGCCGCGCCTTGCCCACATTACGCCCGAGCCCGAGAAGGCCGTGCGGCGGATGAGCGAGGCGCTGGAGCATGATGTTCTCTATCTTGAGGATGAGGCCGAGGCGGCGCTTGCCGCTATCGAGCGCGAGGAGCGCGGCATTCCCCTTGAGGCGCTGTGTCGGCTTCCCGAGGCGATCCTGCGCCGTGTGATCCGCCGCCTTTACGGCGAGGCGCGCCGTCCCGAGGCCGCGAGCACTCCCATCGAGCATACGCATCTGTGTGCGATTACGCGCCTTTTACGCCGTGGGGACGATTTCACTTATGCGGTTCCCGACGGGCTGTATGCCGTTCTTTTTGGTGGTTGCTTCTCCTTTTGCCGTGAAGTCCCCACTGCAGAAGCGCCACTCCCCCTCGTGCTGAGGCCGGGCGAAAACCGCTTTTCCCGCGAAATCACTCTTTGGCTTAGCGAGGAGGGTGAGGCGGTGTCCTTGCGTTGTTTTTCAAAACTTCACAAATTAGACATTAGAGTGGCAATTTCGACTGCTATAATTAGTGGTGAGCTGTATGCGAGAGTGCGAAAGCCGGGGGATGCGTATTCCTACGGGGGGCACACGCAT
>JAZSGE010000127.1:0-12699 GCA_045532575.1 Eubacteriales bacterium
CAAGCGAAGAGAGGGTGTGCTTCTTGGCGGAGCCGGTGGCACCGCCGCAGCCGTCACGCCCGGTGCGGCCGCCGAGAAGGATGACGGCATCGCCGTCCTCGGGGCACTCGCGGCGGACATTGGCGGCAGGGGCGGCGGCGATGACCGCGCCGATCTCCATGCGCTTGGCGGCATAGCCGTCATGGTACAGCTCATCGACCATGCCGGTGGCAAGGCCGATCTGGTTACCGTAGGAGGAATAGCCGGCCGCCGCCGTCTGCACGATCTTACGTTGGGGGAGCTTGCCCTCCATCGTCTCCTCGATCGGACGGGTCGGGTCGGCGGCGCCCGTCACGCGCATGGCGGCGTAGACGTAGGAGCGCCCCGAGAGCGGGTCACGGATGGCACCGCCGATGCAGGTGGCGGCACCGCCGAAGGGCTCGATCTCGGTCGGGTGGTTGTGGGTCTCATTCTTGAAGAGGAGGAGCCAGGGCTGCTTCTCACCGTCAACCTCAACGTCGATCTTGACGGTGCAGGCGTTGATCTCCTCGGACTCATCGAGCTTATCGAGGCGACCATCCTTCTTTAATTGCTTGACGGCGATGGTGGCCACGTCCATCAGGTTCTTCGGCTTGGTCCTGCCAAGCCCCTCACGGACGGCGAGATAGTCGGCCCAGGCGGCGGCGAGGGTCTCGTCCTCAAAGGTAACATCGTCGATCGTGGTTAAGAAGGTGGTGTGGCGGCAATGATCCGACCAATAGGTGTCGATCATGCGGATCTCGGTCAGGGTCGGGTCGCGCCCCTCCTCCTTCTTGAAGTAGTCACGGCAGAAGCGGACGTCATCAAGGTCCATGGCGAGGCCGTAGGTCGCAAGGAAGTCGGCAAGGCCGCTGTCATCGAGGGCGATGAAGCCGGTGAGCGTTTCGACCTCGGTCGGGATCTCGTACTTGACGGCGAGGGTCTCGGGCTTCTCAAGCGAGGCCTCGCGCGCCTCAACGGGGTTGATGATGTACTTGCGGATGGCGGCAAGGTCTCCTTCGGTCAGCTCGCCCTCAAGGAGATAGACACGCGCCGTGCGGATGACGGGGCGCTCGACCTCACCGAGGATCTGGATGCACTGCGCGGCCGAATCGGCACGCTGGTCAAACTGACCGGGCAGGTACTCGACGGCGAGAGTATAGGCGGCCGCCGGGCACTCGTCATAGACGATATCGAGCTGGGGCTCCGAGAAGACGGTGCCGACCGCCTCGCGGAACAGCTCCTCAGCAAGGCCCTCCACATCGTAGCGGTTGAGAAGGCGGACACCCGTCAGCCCCTTGATGCCGAGGAGCCCGGTGAGCTCGGCAAACGTGGCCTTCGCCTCATTCTCGAGGCCCTGGCGCTTTTCTACAAAAAGTCTGTAAACCATACGTTACTTCTCCTTACTGTTTGACGGCGGCAAGGGCGCGTGCGCCGATGTCATGACGGTAGAAGGCCCCCTCGAAGCCGATCCTCTCGGTGCGGGCATAGGCGATGTCGAGCGCCTCCTTAAGAGTGGGGGCGGTGGCGCAGACACCGAGAACACGGCCGCCGCTCGTCACGAGGGCACCGTCCTTTTCGGCGGCACCGGCAACGACCACATGATCGGCGATATCCTCGGGCATCGTGATCGGGAAGCCCTTCTTATAGGAGGAGGGGTAACCGCCCGAGGCCATGATGACGCAGGCGGCGGCGCCCTCCGAGAAGACAACGGGGCAGTCGGCAAGGGTGCCGTTTGTCGTTGCCTGCATGACGGTGAGAAGGTCGCTCTCGAGCAGAGGAAGCACGACCTGGGTCTCGGGATCGCCGAAGCGGCAGTTGTACTCGATGACGCGCGGCCCCTTGGGGGTGAGCACCAGGCCGAAGTAGAGGCAGCCGGTGAAGGGGCGGCCCTCGGCGGCCATCGCGCGGATGGTCGGGAGGAAGATGGTCTCCATGCACTCGGCGGCGATCGCCTCGGTGTAGTAGGGGTTCGGGGCTACGGTGCCCATACCGCCGGTGTTCAGGCCGGTATCGCCGTCGCCGGCGCGCTTGTGGTCCATCGAGGAGACCATCGGGACGAGGGTCTTGCCGTCGGTAAAGGCGAGCACCGAGACCTCGGGGCCGGTGAGAAATTCCTCGATGACGATGCGGTCACCGCTTTTGCCGAAGACGTGCTCCTCCATCATCTCGCGGACGGCGGCCTCGGCGGCCTTGCGCGTTTCGGCGATGATGACGCCCTTCCCGAGGGCGAGCCCATCCGCCTTGATGACGGTGGGGATCGGGGCGGTCTTAAGATAGGCGAGGGCATCGGCGGCCGACTCGAAGACCTCGTAGGAGGCGGTCGGGATGCCGTACTTCTTCATAAGATTCTTTGAAAAGACCTTGCTCCCCTCGATGATCGCGGCGTTAGCCCGCGGACCGAAGGCCGGGATGCCGACCTCGGCGAGAGCATCGACACAGCCGAGCACCAGAGGATCGTCGGGCGCGACAACGGCGTAGTCGATGCCGGCCCCCTTGGCAAAGTCAACGATGGCGGGGATATCCTTGGCGCCGATGTCAACGCAGGTGGCATCGCGCGCAATGCCGCCGTTGCCGGGGAGAGCGTAGATCTCCCCGACCGCGGGGTTTTCCTTCAGCTTTTTAATGATGGCGTGCTCACGGCCGCCACCGCCAACGACAAGCAGCTTCATCGGGCACCTCTTAGTGGTGGAACAGGCGCATCCCGGTGAAGGCCATGGTCATGCCGTAGCGGTTGCAGGTGTCGATGACGAGATCGTCACGGATCGAGCCGCCGGGCTCGGCAATGTAGCGGACACCGCTCTTCTTGGCTCTTTCGATGTTGTCGCTGAAGGGGAAGAAGGCGTCCGAGCCGAGGGCGACACCGTCAATGGTATCGAGGTAGGCGCGCTGCTCCTCTCTCGTAAAGGGAGCGGGCTGAGTCGTGAAATACTTCTGCCAATTACCGTCGGCCGTGACATCCTCCTCGTTCTGATTGATGTAGCCGTCGATGACGTTATCGCGGTCGGGGCGGCCGAGCGTCGGGAGGAAGGGCAGATTCAGCACCTTCTCGTGCTGGCGGAGGAACCAGGTGTCGGCCTTGCCGCCGGCAAGACGGGTGCAGTGCACGCGCGACTGCTGACCGGCGCCGACGCCGATGGCCTGACCGTCAACGGCGTAGCAGACCGAGTTCGACTGGGTGTACTTCAGGGTGATGAGGGCGATGATGAGATCGCGGACGGCGCTCTCGGGCAGCTCCTTCGTCTCGGTGACGATGTTCGTAAGGAGGGCCTCGTCGATCTTAAAGTTGTTGCGCCCCTGGCGGAAGGTGATGCCGAAGACCTGCTTCTCCTCGATCTCGGCGGGAACGTAGTCGGGGTCGATGGCGACGATGTTGTAGTTGCCGTTTCTCTTGGTCTTCAGGATCTCGAGCGCCTCGGGCTCATAGCCGGGGGCGATGATACCGTCCGAGACCTCGCGCTTGATGAGCTTCGCGGTCGTGACATCGCAGACGTCGGAGAGGGCGACCCAGTCACCGAAGGAGCACATCCGGTCGGTGCCGCGGGCACGGGCGTAGGCCGAGGCGAGGGGCGACTCGTCAAGCCCCTCGATGTCATCGACAAAGCAGGCGCGCTTCAGGGTGTCGGAGAGCGGAATGCCCACAGCGGCCGAGGTGGGGCTGACGTGCTTGAAGGAGGTAACGGCAGGGAGGCCGAGGGCGGCCTTCAGCTCCTTGACCAGCTGCCAGGCGTTGAGGGCATCGAGGAAGTTGATGTAGCCGGGACGCCCCGAGAGGATCTCAAGGGGGAGCTCGCCGTCGCCCTGCATGTAGATCTTGGCGGGCTTCTGGTTGGGGTTATTGCCGTATTTCAGTTCAAATTCTTTCATGATGCTGCCTCACTTTTCGTTTTTATTGATGATGCGCTCCTCGATCGCGCCATCGGCGAGCGCCGTATAGCGGACGTAGAGCGAGATCTTGTTGTCCTCGTTCAGGGCCTCCCAGAGCGAGGCGGTAAAGGCGTCGATATCATCGACCGTGGCCACTCTCTCGGGCTCCCCCTGGAAGGTGGGGATCGGATTGCCGTCGGTCACGTAGGTGTGGAGGAAGTGGCCGAGGCCGGAAAGGGCGGGATACTCGAAGGTGTACCGCGCGCAGGCGCTCCCCTCGGCATCGGCGCTCTTGAGAATGCTCATGTCATAGGTAAAGTCTTCTTTACCGAAGGTGATCATGCCGCTGATGCGGGGGGTGAAGTTCGGTGCATCGGGCTCAAACTCGCGGGTGCGGAGAGCCTCGGCGAAGGTCTTGCCGGCGCGCAGGCCGTCATAGATCGTATCGGTCTGGTCGCCGTTCGTCACGATCAGCTTGTCCGAGATCTCGCGGACGGCGGCGTAGATGATGAGCGAGGGATCCTCAACGAGCGAGGCATCGTACGGCTCGGTGAAAAGGGCATTGTCGCGCTTCGTAAACACGCGGTTGCGGCTGTTCTTCGAGCGGCCCATGATGAAGTAGGCCGAGACGGCCTTCTTGCCGTCGGGGGTCTTGCCGAGGACGATGCCGCGGCCGACGTAGGGATTGTCACGGATCAGCTCCGCCATATCGTTGATCTTGTAGATGTTCATAGCACTCTCCCAAAAATTATTCGTTGATGATCGCCTTTGCCATCAGCTCGGCGGCGGCGGGCAGGAGCTTCCACTCTGCCTCCTCCATCACACGCCGCTGGAGGATCTCGGGGGTATCGCCATCCCGTATCTCGACCGCCCTTTGCAGGAGGATGCGGCCGCCGTCCGGGATCTCGTTCACGAGGTGGACGGTCGCCCCCGTCACGCGCACGCCATAGGCGAGCGCCGCCTCATGCACGCGCAGGCCGTAGAAGCCGGCGCCGCAGAAGGAGGGGATGAGCGAGGGATGGACATTGATGATGCGGTCGGGATAGGCCGCGATCACGCGCGGACCTAAGATCGAAAGGAAGCCTGCGAGGATGACGAGGTCGGCCCCGGCCTCAGAGAGGGCCGAGAGGATCCCGTCCTCAAACGCCTCCTGGGTACCGAGGGCGCGGCGGTCAACGACAACCGAGGGAATGCCGGCCGCCGAGGCGCGCTCGAGGGCGAAGACGCCGGGCTTTGACGAGACGACGAGGACGATCTCACCGCTCGGGATCGCCCCTGCCCTCTCGGCATCAATGAGCGCCTGGAGATTCGTGCCGCCACCGGAAACGAGGACGGCAATGCGTGCCTTTTTCATCGTGCGGCAACCTCCCGGGGCTCCTCCTCCGGAGCCTTTTCAGCCACCTCGACCGCCGCAACGGGAGTCTCCTTCTCCCTGCCGATCATCGAAAGGAGGGGGAGGAGCATCCCGCCGATGGCGTTGCCGCCGATGACGAGGACGAGGAAGGCGAGGGCATCGAGGGTGAGCTCACCCGCCGCGGCGATATAGAACATATCGGCGATCGAGTGCTCAAATCCCGCGAGGATAAAGGTCGGAACGCAGAAGACGATGCCAAGGGCGGTGTTCTTCTCGCGGTAGATCGAAACGGCAAGGTACATAAGGATCCCGCAGAGCACGGCGCGAAGGAGCGCCGAGTACCAGGGCATCGCCAGCTTCGTGCCGACGGCCACGGTCGCAACGGTCGAGAGCGCGGTGCCGCTCCCCGTCGCAGGCATACCGTAGCAGATGGCGGTGCCGATGACAAGAGTCGCGACGGCGTTGCCGAGGAGGGTCATGCCGAGCCCCTTGAGCTCATCGAGCGAGAAGCGCTCGGGGAAGTAGCCGACGCGCCCCGTAAAGAGGCCGTAGCCCTTATAGCAGATCGAGAGGAGGGCGACCGAGAAGAAGACGGCCCCGACCACGCGGCTGTCGGCGGCGAGGTAGACGCTCCCGCCGATCGAGATCATGATGCCGGCCGCTACGGCGGCGATGAACTGCCTCAGCATATCTCGATCTTCGAGTCGCCCTTGACGATCTCGCCGATGACGTAGGCATCCTCACCGTTCTCGCGGAGGACGGCGAGCGCCGTATCGACGTCGTCCTTGGCGACAACGATGCTCATGCCGACGCCCATATTGTAGGTGTTGAACATATCGCGCTCCGAGATGCCGCCCGTCTTCTGAAGGAGATCGAAGATCGGGAGGATCCTGACGGCGCTCTTCTCGATCTTGGCGCAGAGGCCCTCGGGGATCGAGCGCGGGATATTCTCATAGAAGCCGCCGCCCGTGATGTGCGAGATGCCCTTGACATCAACGGCCTCGAGGAGGGCGAGGACGGGCTTGACGTAGATACGGGTCGGGGTCAGGAGGGTCTCGGCGATGCTCTTACCGCCGAGCGCCTCGCAGGGCTCGTACAGCTCCTTCGGGTTCTCGTCAATACGGAAGACCTTACGGCAGAGCGAGAAGCCGTTCGAGTGGATGCCGGTCGAGGGCAGGGCGATCACCACGTCCCCCTCCGCCATTCTTTCATTCTTTAAGATCTTCTTTTTGTCAACGATGCCGACAGCAAAGCCGGCAAGGTCGTAGTCCTCAAGCGGCATAAGGCCGGGGTGCTCGGCGGTCTCACCGCCGATGAGCGCGGCCCCCGACTGGACACAGCCCTCGGCGACACCGCCGACGATGGCGGTGATCTTTTCGGGATAGTTCTTGCCGCAGGCAATGTAATCGAGGAAGAAAAGGGGACGGGCGCCGACACAGATGATGTCGTTGACGCACATGGCAACGGCATCAATGCCGATCGTGTCATGCTTGTCCATCAGGATGGCGAGCTTGACCTTGGTGCCGCAGCCGTCGGTACCCGAGACGAGGACGGGCTCCTCCATCCCGGCGATCGGCAGGCCGAAGCAGCCGCCAAAGCCGCCGACGTCATCAAGGCAGCCGGCGTTCTTCGTGCGCGCAATATGCTTTTTCATCAGCTCGACCGCGCGGTAGCCGGCGGTGATGTCCACCCCGGCGGCGGCGTAGCTCTCGGATCTCGAATTTTCGATCATGGCAGTTATTCCTTTCCGTTCCAGCAATAGGTGCAGAGCTTGCAGGCGGGCAGGCCGATGGCCTCGATGACCCCCTCAAGCGACTGAAATTCCAGCGAGGCAAAGTGGAGCTTTTCGGCAATGGCACGGCAAAGGGCCCGACCGCGCTCGGTCGTCCCGTCGCTGTATTCCTCAAGGTGGTTATCCCCCTCCTCGCCCTCCAGCTCCCGGATGACACGGCGGGCAAACAGCTCCATATCGCTCCTGGCCGGCGAGAAGTTGAGGTACTTGCAGCCGTACATAATGGGCGGACAGGCCGAGCGCATATGGACGCTCGCGGCGCCGTTATCATAGAGAAAATCCACGGTTTCCTTCAGCTGGGTGCCGCGCACGATCGAGTCATCGACAAAGAGCAGGTTCTTGCCCTCGATCAGCTCGTGGACCGGGATCTGCTTCATCTTGGCAACGCGGCTGCGGTCGACCTGGCTCGGCGGCAGGAAGCTGCGCGGCCAGGTGGGGGTGTACTTGATGAAGGGGCGCGCGAAGGGGACGCCGCTCTCGTTCGCGTAGCCGATGGCGTGGGGCGTGCCCGAATCGGGAACACCGCCGACGTAATCAATGCCCTCGGTAAGGCCGTTCTCCTTGTCTCTTTTGGCCATGATGCGGCCGTTGCGGTAGCGCATCGCCTCCACGCTCACGCCCTCGTAGCACGAGGTCGGATAGCCGTAGTAGGAGAAGAGGAAGGAGCAAAGGCGCATCTCGGTGCCCGGCTCACGGAGGCGCTCGACCCCCGTGGGAGTCACGCGGACGATCTCGCCGGGGCCAAGCTCACGCTCGGCCGTATAGCCGAGCTTCTGATACGCGAAGGACTCGAAGGTCACGCAGAAGCCCTCCTCCTTCTTCCCGATCAGGACGGGAAGGCGGCCGAGGCGGTCACGCGCGGCAAGCAGGCTCCCGTCCTCACAGAGGACGAGGATCGAAAGGGCGCCCTCGATGACCTCCTGCACAAAGCGGATGCCCTCGCAGAAGTCGTCCTTGGTGTCGATGAGCGCGGCGACGAGCTCGGTGTTGTTCACGCGGCCGCCCGTCATCGCATCGAAGTGGCGGCCCCGCGCCTTCAGGTACTCGAGGATCAGCCCCTCGGAGTTGGTGATACCGCCGACGGTACAGACGGCGTAGCTCCCGTGGTGCGAGCGGATGAGCAGGGGCTGAGGGTCTTTATCGCTGATACAGCCGATGGCCGAGGTGCCCTGCATCTCCTCAAACACGCCGTGGAACTTCGTGCGGAAGGGGGCGTTTTCAATGTTGTGGATCGCCCTCTGCAGGCCGATCTCGGGGTCGTAGGCGGCAAGCCCCGCGCGGCGGGTGCCGAGGTGCGAATGGTAGTCAACGCCGAAAAAGACGTCAGAAAGGCAATCGCACGACAGGGCCGCTCCGAAAAATCCTCCCATGGGTGCTCCTTACGCGAAGAAGAGCTCGGAGAGGGTCATGGGATCGACGTACTCACCGTTCTTGTAGACACGCATATTGCCCGAGGCGATCTCGTCGATCAGCATGACGTTGCCGTCCTGATCGTAGCCGAACTCGAACTTGATGTCGTAAAGCACAAGGCCCTTTTCAAGGAGATCGTCGGCCACGATGCGCGTGATCTTCTGAGTCATTGCCTTCATATCCTCGTACTGCGCGTCGGTCATCACGCCGAGGGCGATCAGGCCCTCCTTGGTGACCAGGGGATCGCCCTTCTCGTCATTCTTGAAGGTCATTTCAACGTAATCGGGAAGGTCGGCGCCCTCCTCGATGTAATCGCTGTAACGGCGGTAGAAGCTGCCGACCGCCTTGTGGCGGCAGATGACCTCAAGACCCTTACCGAAGACGCGGGCGGGGAGCACCTCCATCGTGGTGCTCGCAAGGTCGGCGTTCACGTAGTGGGTCAGGATGCCGGCGGCGTTCACCTTCTCGAAGAAGTAGATCGACATGCGGAGGTTGACGTCACCGACACCGTCGATCGTCAGCCCAACGCTGTTTTCACCGGGATCGAACACGCCGTCCTTGCCGGTGCAGTCGTCCTTGAACTTCAGGAGGTAGTTGCCGTTTTCGAGTGCGAAAACATCCTTGGTCTTGCCTTTGTAAACGAGTTTCATGCTTGCGATCTCCTTATGATTGTATTTTTTTATTTTTTGTTTTTTGAGCTTCTCTTTCATTCGGCCTCGGCGAGGCTTTCGACGAGGGCGCGGTCTCGCTCGAGCACCTTCTGTGCATCGGCCGCGCGGCGGGCATCGAGCCTTGCGGCGAGGGCATCGTCACCGAGTGCGAGGATCTCGGCGGCGAGCAGGGCGGCGTTGGCGGCACCGCCGATGGCGACCGTTGCCACGGGGATGCCCGAGGGCATCTGGACGGTCGAGAGCAGGGCATCCAGCCCATCAAGCGTTGACGACTTGCAGGGAATGCCGATGACGGGAAGGGTGGTTTGCGCGGCGACGGCCCCGGCGAGGTGGGCGGCCATGCCGGCGGCGGCGATCAGGACGCCAAAGCCGCGCTCGCGTGCCGACGAGGCAAACTCGGCCGCCTCCCGCGGCGTGCGGTGCGCCGAATAGACGTGCGCCTCAAAGGGGATGCCAAGCTCACGGAGCGTGGCAAAGGCCTTCTCGACCACGGGGAGGTCGCTGTCGCTCCCCATCAGGATCCCAACTTTTTTCATATCTTTTCCTCCAAAAAAATTAAAAAAGGCACAGTAACCCTTGCGAAATCACTGCGCCCAGACGGTCGGCCTTCGGATTCCCTGCTCCCCCGCGGTTGTCCGCGCTTCCGTCAGTTGCAGGGCCCTGCGCGCATCTTGTGTACGCGCGTACTATGCAATTACATATGTAGTATATCATTCTCCTTGCCGTTTGTCAAGCGCTTTTCTTAAAACGCCCTCGGCGGAATCAACGAAATTTCGCGCTCCTTCGTCTTTCTTTTTGATAGCCCTTGACTTTTCCCATCACCTGCGCTATAATTCATACTTGTATGAAAAGTATGTCGAAAGGAGACGACCGTGAGCAGCAAGGGAAAGCACCTGCTCGGCCGGCAGGGCGGACGCCATATTTTTGGCACCGTCAAGGTCGGGGAGCGCGGACAGATCGTCATACCGAAGGAGGCACGCGAGGTCTTCGGCATCAAGCCGGGGGACACCCTGCTCGTCCTCGGTGACGAAAAGCACGGGATCTTTATTTCCAAGCCCGACGACGTATACGACATGGCGGATGAGATGTTCCGCCGATTGGAGGAAGAAGAATGAAGGACATTGAAAGGATCTACCGCGACCTCGGGATCTCGGGGGAGGTCTACGCGTACGGCGAGGCGGCCATTGCCCGCCTCGCCGAGCGCTTCCGAACGATCGACGAGCGCGCAGAATACAACCAGCAGAAGGTGCTTTCTGCCATGCAGAAGAACCGCGTGAGCGCCACACACTTCGCCGCTACCACGGGCTACGGCTACAACGATGCGGGGCGCGATGCGCTCGAGGCGGTGTACGCCGACACCTTCCATACCGAGGCGGCGCTCGTCCGCCCGCAGATCACCTGCGGCACGCACGCGCTGACCGTCGCCCTCTCGGCCAATCTCCTGCCGGGCGATCTGCTCCTCTCCCCCGTCGGGGCTCCCTACGATACCCTCGAGGAGGTCATCGGCATCCGCCCGTCTCCCTGCTCGCTGGCCGAATACGGGGTCGGGTACCGCCAGGTCGACCTTCTTCCCGACGGCTCGATCGACTATGAGGGGGTGGCCGAGGCGCTCAAGGAGAAGATCGCGCTCGTCACGATCCAGCGCTCGAAGGGCTACGCCACCCGCCCGACGCTGTCGGTCGCCGAGATCGGCAGGCTCATCGCCTTCATCAAGGAGCGCCGGCCCGAATGCAAGGTGATGGTCGATAACTGCTACGGCGAATTTGTTGACGTCATTGAGCCGAGCGACGTCGGCGCCGATATGACGGTCGGCTCGCTCATCAAGAACCCCGGCGGCGGTCTTGCGCCGATCGGCGGCTATATTGTCGGCACGAAGGAGTGCGTCGAGCGCTGTGCCTACCGTCTGTCAGCCCCCGGCCTCGGGCAGGAGGTGGGTGCCAACCTCGGGCTCCTGACCTCGCTCTTCCAGGGCTTCTTCCTAGCGCCGACCGTTGTGGCCTCGGCACTCAAGGGTGCGATCTTTGCCGCCAATCTCTATGAGCCGCTCGGCTTCCCCGTGATCCCGAACGCGACCGAGGAGCGCCACGATATCATCCAGGCCGTCTCGCTCGGGAGTGCTGAGCGGATGGTCGCCTTCTGCGCCGGCATTCAGGGTGCCGCCCCCGTTGACAGCTACGTGACCCCCATCCCCTGGGAGATGCCGGGCTACGACTCGGAGGTCATCATGGCGGCGGGTGCCTTCATCCAGGGCTCGTCGATCGAGCTGTCGGCCGATGGGCCGATCCGCCCGCCCTACGCCGTCTACTTCCAGGGGGGCCTCACCTTCTATAACGCAAAGCTCGGCGTTCTCCTCTCGCTCCAGAAGCTGGTCGAGCGCGGCCTTGCCACGCTGCCCGCCCTCTGATTTTACAGGTTTTGTTTACATTTTTAATAGGAGATAGCACTATGTGGTTCATTCTTTCATTAACAGCCTTCCTTTTCTGGAGTGGCTCGGACTTCTTCTCAAAGCTCGGCTCGCACCCCCGTGACAAGTATTCACACTGGAAGATGGTCATGGCGGTCGGCCTTGTGATGGGTCTTCACGCCCTCTTCGAGGTGACGGTCAATGGCGTGTCGGTCACCTTCGCCGACATCCTCGCCTACCTGCCTGCCTCGGCCCTTTACATCGGCTCGATGGTGCTCGGTTATGTGGGACTCCGTTACATTGAGCTCTCGGTCTCCTCGCCCATCTGCAACGGCTCGGGCGCTGTGGCCGCCATCCTCTGCATCATCTTCCTCCAGGAGCTGCCGACGGCGCTCGGCTGGATCGGCACCGCCTTCATTGCGATCGGCGTTGTCTCGCTCGGCGTTGTCGAATGGCGCGAGAGCGACGAGGCCAAGGACATTCGCCGCGCCGAGGGCATCAAGTACACGCGCTCGGTCCTTGCGCTTCTTCTCCCCCTGCTTTACTGTCTCCTCGACGCACTCGGCACCTTCATTGATGCCTTTATCCTGCGCGAGGAGCCGACCGGGACCTTCCTCGATTTCCTCCCGGCACTCGCCGAGGACACCGCCAACGTCTGCTATGAGCTGACCTTCCTCGCGATGGGCGTCTTTGCCGCCGTCTACGTCTTCCTTATTAAGAAGCAGCCCCTCCTCCCGAGGAGCGAGGTGCTTGCCGAGGACGGCACGACCACAAAGCGCTACCTCGTCCGTCACGAGGCACCGAAGCTCGCCGCCGCCGTCTGCGAGACGGCCGGTCAGCTGGCCTACGTCTACGCTCTTGCCGACACCGAGCACGTGGCCTTCTCGGCGGCGATCATCTCGTCCTACTGCGCGATGTCGGTGCTGCTGTCGCGGCTCTTCCTCAAGGAAAAGCTGTCGGTGTGGCATTATGTGGCGATCCTTGTGGCCTTTGCGGGGATCGTGGTGCTGGGTATTTCCGATCCGTAACAGTTGGGGTGCGGGAGAGGCGGCGATCATAGGCGCCGAGGACTTTTCCGCTTCACAAAGTAAAAGCTCTTCGCTTTTCCCATAAGGTAGAAAACCGCCCCCACGGGCGGTTTTCCTTTTGATGGCGCCTATTAGCCGCCTTTTCGCCCTCTCGACGTACCCTTGTACGCCTTCGG